>JAYTCQ010000001.1:0-30648 GCA_043736395.1 Blastocatellia bacterium
TACATTTTTGTCTTCAGTTGGTTGGATATTCGCTCTTGAAAAATTTCTTTTGTCACTCATTAAGTAGGCAGTTGCTCCCGCTGCAATGATTGATCCTCCGACCACGCCGATAAATTTTCTTCGATTCATAATTCCTCTTTGCATTTCAAAAATTGACTTACGGTGTGGCACTAAAATTTCCGTACCCCAAAATTACAACGATGAGAATTATGACATTGGCGATGGTGCCGAATTTCGCATCCTGCCAGGAAAGAAAAATTACGAGCTGAGAGATGACAATTGCGGCTAAAGCAATCATCCACCACCAATCTTTTCTCAACAGATAGGTGGGAATACTCGCCGAAAAGAGTAACGCGGCAACCAGCCAGGCCATTCCTTGAAGTTTGGAAATTGGTTGTGTCAGTTGACTCATTTCGGCGAAACCGAAGGCCTTGGCAAAACCCATTAAATGGATCAATCCATGAATAGCGACGAAGAAAGAAAAAAGTATTTTTATCGTGGTTCCCATTGGTCAATTCCCTCAAAGATTTCACCTGAAATATTGGTCACTATTCAGGTGACGTAGATCAGACTTCTACCCCTATTTTTGAAGGAATTTGTGGTGCCGAAAAACGTTCATCCCAATTTCGCTTAATGGTTTTCCTGACCGCCGGGTAGATCACCCACTTCAGGATCGGTGAAACCAACGCCATATAAATCGGCGTTCGCCAGTTGAGTTTTTTGACATAAATCGCGACGTACAGGTCATAGCCATCCGCTTTTTCTTCTGTCGCTAAAACCCAAAAACAATGCACTGTTCGATTGATAATCTCGAACAGGATTTCGTTGTCGTAGCAATAGAGAATGGTGTTGATCCCTTCGACCTGACCAACGGGAATGATTGATTTATTTCGCTCTTCTGCGGTCAACCGGGAAAGCCACGAATTATTGTTCACCATTTCCGGTACGTCATCCCATCGCAAAATTTTGCCGATCAATCCGCGCAGCCAAAATAATGTATTTGTGACGAAACCAAATTTGAATTCTTGCGCCTGATTCAACCCGGTCATTCGATAAATTTCGTCCATCTTCATTCGTTTATTTCCACCGCGCAGGTCAATGAAATCCAAACTGTGAATCGGGATTCCCACTAGAAATTTGTGCGCCTTTAACGGGATTCGACTAAAATTATTTATCTTCATATGCTTTCAGGGTTTCTATTTTATAGACCACGGATTTTGCGAATGTTACGGGTTTACGCGGGTCTGAATTGTCTGAACCACGGAGAACACGGAGCGCACGGAGTTTTTTGAGATCAGTGGGAAATGTCAGTCGAGCGGACAGTCTGATGCAGATGGTCGCCCATTTCTCCGTGTCCTCCGTGCTCCGTGGTTTCAGATCCGCGTAAACCCGTAACATTCGCAAAATCCGTGGTCTATTCTTCTGTCTTACCTTCATGCCTTTGGGCTTAAGACCCGATATTTTTCATTGGCAAATCGCATTCCAAATCTCCAGCCTTGTATTTTCAAGTTTCTATTGGGGAAAACTACGCTTCCAGGTGGGGGATAATCCGCTTTTGTAGAGTCGGCGGCACCTGGATTTCATTTCTTTGGCTTGGCACCCGTCTTGCAGTTGCTTCTCTATCAAAGAATTATTTTGAATAAAAAGAGGTAATACAATGCAAACAAGCGCAGTGAAACAAGCAGTCAAAACAGGCGCAAAAATAGCGCAAATTGGAATTGAAGCAGAGCGGTTGAAAGATACCGTGACGCACGCCGTAGAGGACAGTGTCAAAGCCGCCCAACGTGCCGCCAAACATGGCCGCTACGCCGTCGAAGATTTCGTGGATGAAGCGACCTATTCCGTCAAACGGCATCCGTTGCAATCCATCGGCATTACCGTCGGCATTGGCTTCGCACTTGGCACGATGTTCGGCTTGGCTTTATCGCGGGTGAAGCTCTCCAACAGTAGTTGCTGTGCGGAAGAGTCAAAGTCGTAGGACAAATCACAACTCAGAGGTTGCGTACATGGTGCGTGCTACGATCAATTTTCATACGCACGAATTTGCCGAAAATATTTCCATCCTGACTGCTTTGCAGGCAATCAACATCGAAGTGCCGACGCTGTGCAACGATGAACGTTTGCAGGCCTGCGGCAGTTGTCGGATGTGCGAAGTTAACGTGCAAGGCATCACGCATCCGGTGGCTTCGTGCGTGACTGCCTTGACTGATGGCATGGTAATTGAAACGCACGCGCCGGAATTAGAACGCGAACGACGCGCGTTACTAAAAATGGAAGCCGAACATTATCCCGCCGACGTCGTCACAAAATTTCCTGACAAACCTTTGCATCGTTGGTTGTTGCATTACGATTTAGTCAACGATTGCCTGGGCACGCACCAGCCCGAATTGCTGGATGACGCGCATCCTTACATCAACGTAGACATGTCGCAGTGCATCACGTGTTATCGCTGCGTGCGCATTTGCGAAGACTTGCAAGGCCAATTTGTCTGGCGCGAAGAAAATCGTGGAGCAGAGACGCGCATCGTGCCGGATTCAGGCACTACATTGCGTGATAGTTCATGTGTAAGCTGCGGCGCGTGCGTGGACACATGCCCGACAGGTGCGCTCGAAGACAAATTTATTTTGCAGCACGGCACGCCGGACGCGTGGACGAAAACGACTTGCCCGTATTGCGGCACGGGCTGCGAAATGTTAGTCGGGACAAAAAATAATCGAATGATCACAGTGAAGCCCGCGAATGATGCGCCTGTCAGCAAAGGTCATCTGTGCGTCAAAGGAAGATATGCACACGATTTTGTGTATGCTGATGATCGCGTGACTGCGCCCATGATTCGTGAAAATGGCAATTGGAAAAATGTTTCGTGGGACGAAGCGATCAAATTCACGGCTGAAAAATTACAAATGATTTTAGCGCGTGACGGAGCCGACAGTATTGGCGTACTGGGTTCGGCGCGCGCGACCAACGAAGAAAATTATTTGTCGCAAAAATTCGCCCGAGTTGTACTCGGCACCAATAACGTCGATTGTTGCGCCCGCGTCTGTCACGCGCCTACCGCCGCCGCAATGAAATTAATGCTCGGCACAGGCGCAGCGACGAATTCTTTCGACGATATTGAGCTGGCAAAAACAATTCTGATTTGTGGCTGCAATCCTACCGAAAATCATCCCATCATCGGCGCGCGCATCAAACAAGCTGCGATCAAAGGCGCAAAGCTGATTGTGATTGATCCGCGCAAAATTGAGTTAACGGAATATGCCGCAGTTCATTTGCAACTGCGACCCGGTACGAACGTGCCACTCTTCAATGCGCTGGCCTACACGATCATCGAAGAAAATTTATACGACGAAATTTTCATTGCTGAACGTGTCGCTGAATGGCCTGAATACAAAGCCTTCATCCAAAATTTTGCGCCAGAACAAGTGGCAGAAATTTGTGGCGTAGACGCTTCATTAATTCGTGAAGCCGCGCGTTTGTACGCAAATAATAAGCCTTCGCTCAGCGTGCATGGATTAGGAATGACCGAGCATACGCAAGGCACAGAAGGCGTGATGAGCATCGTGAATCTGGCTTTGCTCACGGGCAATATTGGCAAAAAAGGTGCGGGCGTGAATCCGTTGCGTGGGCAAAATAATGTGCAAGGCTCCGCGCACATGGGCTGCGAACCAAATAATTTGACGGGCTTTGTTTCACTGGCTGATGGCAAAGAATTATTTGAGCGTGTATGGCAATCGTCATTGCCTGAAAACAAAGGCTTGAATCTCCTGCAAATGATGGATGCGGCGGCGGCAGGCAAATTAAAAGCGTTGTGGGCAATTGGCTACGATATTTTGTTGACGAATGCGAACGCCCACACAACGCGGGCGGCGATGAAAAATTTAGAGCTTGTGATTGTGCAGGATATGTTCATGAACGAGACGGCCAAAGAATTCGGCACCGTGTTTTTCCCGGCGGCTTCGTCGTTTGAAAAAGACGGCACGTTTATGAATGCGGAGCGCCGCGTCCAACGTGTGCGCAAAGCGATTGATTCTTTGGGCGAGTCAAAATCCGATTGGGAAATTATTTGCAGTGTCGCGCGCGCAATGGGCAAAGGCGAATTTTTTGCGTTTCAATCCGCTGAAGAAATTTGGAACGAAGTGCGCGCCGTGTGGACTGTGGGCAGCGGCATCAGCTACGAACGCATTGAAAAATCAGGCTTGCAATGGCCTTGCCCCAATGAAAATCATCCCGGCACTACAATGCTGCATAAAGAAACTTTTCCGATTGGAAAAAAAGCGGCGTTGCGGCGGATCGAATATCATGCGACCACAGAAACAACTACCGAAGAATTTCCTATGCTCCTGGTCACGGGGCGCACGCTCTATCATTTCAATGCGGGCACAATGACAATGCGGACAGAAAATACGAAATTACGTAAGACTGATTATCTTGATATTTCAGCAGTTGATGCGGAACATTTTGCATTGCAGGAAGGCGAACAAGTTCGTGTCATTAGCCGTTACGGCGAAGCTGTTTTACCGCTTAAAATCAATGCGTCGGTCAAGCCGGGCGAATTGTTCACGACGTTTCATAACCCTGCGATTTTTCTGAATCACCTCACCAGTCAACAACGCGATGGATATGTGGGGGCGCCCGAATACAAAGTCACCGCCGTAAAAATCGAACCATTGATTTCTCATTAGATTACTTGCATCACGCACGATTACTAGTATGTGTGAGAGCTTTGCGGAGTTCTTCCAGTCCGAAGAAAATCAGCGGGAAGGTAGCGAGCATTGCCCAATGATTCCAGCCCAGCGGTGCGAGCCCAAACACTTGCGCCAGGGTCGGCTGATAAATCAATAACAACAATAATCCGACTTCAACCAATACCCCAACCAGCAGCAAACGATTGCTGAACCATCCCAGTTTCAGACTTGACTGAGAAGCGCTGCGACAAGCAAAGACATTCCCAATTTGACACGCGACGATCCCGGCAAACGTCATTGTCGTGGCCGTCAAATAGAGCGAGCCGCTGGCTTCCATTTCCATTGCCGGACGCCATCCCGTCAACCAGTACGCATAAAAAAATGCCGTCAATGAAAGCACCGCTTCAATCATTCCCAACCAACCGTACGCTCACAATAACGTCGGCCAATTCAGTAAACGCTCATTGCGTGAACGAGGTTTGCGACGCATCACATCAGGTTCCGGCACTTCCATCCCCAACGCTAACGCTGGCAGTAAGTCTGTGCCTAAATCTACGGCTAAGATTTGCATAACGGTGAGCGGCAGCGGAATGTGTAACAGTCCATACGCGAGAAACGGAATCAGTTCAGGAATATTGCTGGCAAAAATATACGTTACAAATTTTCGAATGTTGTCATAGACGGCGCGGCCTTCTTCAATCGCGGCGACGATGCTTGCAAAGTTATCATCGGTCAAAATCATGTCAGCGGCTTCGCGTGCGACGTCGGTTCCGACGACCCCCATCGCGACACCAATGTCAGCACGCTTCAGCGCCGGAGCGTCATTCACTCCATCGCCGGTGACAGCGACAACTTCGCCGCGTTTTTGGTACGCGATGACCAATCGCAGCTTGTGTTCAGGCGTTGTGCGTGCGAACAGCAAATCTGGCTGCGTCAGCAATTCAGACAAAGCGCTGTCTGACATTTGTTCCAATTTATCTCCGGTCACAACCTGTGGCGGATTGAGATGCAATCCAATTTCACGTCCAATGGCCGCCGCCGTGATGCCGTCATCGCCTGTGACCATTACCACTTTGACACCGGCGTTATGACAATCAATCAGGGCGGAAGGCACTTCGTCACGGGGCGGGTCTTCCATCCCGATCAAGCCCAGCAAAATTAAGTCGCGTTCAATTTCTTCGCTCCGCCAGCCCTCGAATTCTTCACGCTTTTCATTGATGGAACGTTTGGCGACAGCGAGGACACGCAATCCACGCCGCGCCATCACATTATGCGCGTGCTGGAATTTCTCTTGCTCTACAGTGTCCATCGGAATAATTCTGTCGCCGAAATTTACCTGCGTGCAATGCGGTAACATCTCGCTGGGCGCGCCTTTGACACACGCTACCGAAAGTCCATCAAAATTCTGAATCGTAGTCATCCGCTTGCGTGTTGAATCGAATGGCAATTCCGTAATGCGCGAATTTTTTTTGAGGGTCGCCTCCGTCAATCCGGCTTTGGCTGCAGCCACTAAAATTGCAGCTTCGGTGGGATCGCCGATCACCTGCCAGCGCTTGCGTTCACGATCCAAAGGCAACAGCCGCGCATCGCAACACAAAGCCGCTACACGCAATAGCTCCAAAACAAATTCGTCGGTTGCGCCATTTGGCAGCAATGATTCAACCGTGCCATAGGGTTCGTAGCCGATCCCGCCAACACCGTAACTTTTTCCACCGGTCCACAATTCCCGGACGGTCATTTCATTTTCGGTGAGCGTACCGGTTTTGTCGGTCAGAATAATGGTTGTCGCGCCCAATGTTTCGACCGCCGAAAGCCGCTTCACTAAAGCCTGTCTCGCAGCCATCCGGCGGACGCTCATGGCTAACGCCAACGTCAGCGTCGGCAACAAACCTTCAGGCACATTCGCGACAATAATTCCAAGTGCAAAGATAAAACTGGTCGTGAGCGACAACCCGGCCAACAGGCTGCCAATGAGAAAAAATGTGAGACCACAGCCTAGCGCCAAAAATGTGACCAGACGGGTAACACGGTGCAATTCGATTTGTAGCGGGCTGGCGCGTTCGGTCTGAACATTTGTCAACTGGGCGATCCGACCAAATTCAGTGTTTCCACCCGTCGCAAAAACGATTGCTTCGCCGCGACCGCTGGCAACATTCGTTCCTGCGAAGACAAGATTTGCCAGGCTCGCCATTGCGCGTCCGTCGGTTGTGACGATTTCTGCGGTGCGTGGGACGGGGCGCGATTCACCTGTGAGCGCGGAAATATCTACGCGTAATCGTTCGGCTTTGATGATGCGGGCATCGGCGGGAATCGCGGCGCCTTCGGCAAGTAGCAAGATGTCGCCGGGAACAACATCAGCGGAATAAATTCGCCGTTCCAAATTGTCGCGACGTACCGTGACCTGATGCGGCAACAAAGCAGCTAACGCTTCGGCAGCGCGTTCAGCCTGATATTCCTGCCAAAAACTAAAGATTCCATTGATCAAAATCACCGCCACGATCGCCCACGTAAGTTGTGGCATTCCAACAATCCACGCAAGACCAGCCGCCGCCCACAGCAATAACGCGAAGAGATGAATAAAATTTGCGAGCAATTCCCGCGACCAGTGACGATGTACCGCACCGGGCAAGGAGTTCGCGCCGTATTGCTTCTGACGAATTTTCACCTGTGCTTCATTTAAACCCAAAACAGACGAATCCAGCGCAGCGAATACGGCTTCCGTTTCACTTTTCGCCCAAGTAGAAGGTGCGTTTTTATTGCCTGGCTGAAATTCTTTCATCAATAACCTGTCTTATTTTTTCGCGTGATTTACTTCGACCTGAACTCCATCAGCGAGCTGATTCGAGGGATGCGCGACAACATTTGTGCCCGCTTGCAGGCCGCGTAATATTTCAACTTCCAGCGTGGTGCGATGACCAATTTCAACTTCGCGGCGCTTGACGATTCCATTCTCAACCACAAATACATTCCATTTTTCTCCGTCCCGAAATAATGCGCTGGAAGGGGCTTTGATCACCTGTAGATTTTCCCAGATTACGATTCGTGTTTCGACACGATAACCATCACCTAATGAACCAGGGTCTCCAATAAAATCGGCAATCACATTCACGCGTTGTTCTTCAATCCCAAGCGCAGAAATTTTGGTGAATGCCGATGGTTCAATCAATCGGACGCGAGCTTGTGAGGGTTGTTCTTCTCCATTCCCTTCGATAAAAATTGTCGCTCCGGGTTTGATCTTAACGGCATCCGAAGACAACACGTCAATCACGATTTCGAATGCATGATTGCTGAGTTCAATCAGCGGTGTCCCGGCCATCACCACGCGTTCGCTTTCTTCCAGTAACTTTGTCACACGCCCACGAACGGGAGCGCGAACACTGACGATTGCGCTATTTCCGCTCTGCCCTGCGCGTTCGACGACAATCAAGGCAGCTTTCGCAACATTCACTTCAGAGGCGGCGGCGCGGGCTTTAAATTGCGCGGCTTCGATTTGTTGTCGGCAGGTTTGGCTGGCAGTGCGGACGCGCTCAAATTCCTGACGCGGAATGTCTCCGGTTTCGACTAATTTTTCAGTTCGCTCATATTCGCGTCTGGTCTGTTCACAATCAGCCCGAGCGTGCTCGACGATGGTGTCGGCTTCATTTTTTAGTTGCTCTGCCGTGGTGACTCGCGCTTTCGCTTCCGCTAGTTGACGGGGATCAAGTGGAGCCATCGGCAATGGATGAATTTGAGCAATCACCTGATTTTGTTGCAGCAAATCGCCGCGATGTAAGTTAATGCGGCTCAGTTGACCGGTGATCGGAACCGCCACGACGAAGCGATCATGGACGCGAGTTTTACCTTCGGCATCAATCGTCACTTGCAATGCGCCTGTCTGGACTACCGCTGTCTCGACGCGAATCGGAGTCGGACGTAACATCTTCGTCGTCACGTAAGCAACCACGCCGAGGGCAATAATTAGCAGCAATATTTTCAACCACAGTTTTTTCATGGAAGGCATCACTCCCGCGTTTTCAGCACTTCGATCAAATCCAGATTTCTTAACCGCCATTGCACTAATAACCCTGAAAGCAGCGCCGCCGCCGTCACAATCACAAAAGCGCGAAGATATGTTTGCTGACTTAACACTAATGGCAATCGCATCAATTCTGTATCAATGGCTATCGTAATCAACCACGACAGGCCGTAACCCAGGCCCCAGCCGAGCGGCACTGCAAGCAAGGTCAAAATTGCCTGTTCGCCTAACAACATCACGGCAATTTCGCGCTTGGTAAATCCGAGGACGCGCAAGCTTGCCAGCTCTCTCCCGCGTTCTGATAGAGCAATTCGCGCACCGTTATAAATGACTCCGAAAGCGATAATGCAGGCAAAGAAAATTAAGACTCCGGTGGACGTTCCCATCGTGCGAGCCAGGGTTTCATTGAATGTTTGCAGGGCTGCCGAAGGAATGCCCACGCCGCTCACGGCAGGAGTTTCTTTCAGTAACGAATACAATTTTGGAATCTCTTTCGCATCAACTTTCAGATAAGCGCCATTGATGGTTTGACCTTCCCGCATCAACCGATTTAGTGCGTGCAAATTCATATACGCAAATAGTCCGATCAAATCATCCACGGTTCCGACTACCTGAACTTCGCGGACTGGGCGCTGCCCTTCCAATACCTCTACCGTGATTGTATCGCCTGGTTTAACGTCCAAAATTTCTGCGAGCTTTGCACTTAACACTAACCCTTCTGACGGCAATTCCACGGGATTAAAATTCTGATCCACCGGGCGAACTAACCTGGCATTGTCTTCGACTCCGGAAATTCCGACGCGACGCATCCGATGTCCGTGTCGCAATCGTGCAGGCACACCGCGAAATGCTTCGACTTTCATCACGCCGGGCAAATGTGCAAGATCATAGCGCGTTCGCGCCGCACCGGGTTCATTCAAAGTAACCGTAACGTCCTGTCGCATGACCGCATAGAATTGAACTTCGATCACACGCGCGATGGCGTCGTAGTACAAATAAAATCCCGTCACTAACAACGCAACAGATAAAGAAATTCCAACCGTAGTCAGAAATGCTTTCACCGGACGTCGCGCGAGGTTTCGCAAAATGATTCGTGTAGCGGGTGACAACACGCGATGCAATCCCAATTGCTCAATAAATCCCGCCCGAAAACGCGCTGGCGGCTCCGGTCGCATGGCTTCGGCTGGTGGCAGTTGCACTGCGCGCCACACAGCCATCATTGCGCCCAGGCTGGATGAAACGAAACTTATCAGAATTGCAGTGGCAATAACGTTCGCACCCACTTCGTAACGCAACAGTGGAAACCGAAAATAATCCGTGTACAGCGATGTGATGCTATAGCCAAAATACCAACCGACCCCAATCCCGAGCAGTACGCCTCCGAAAATCGCGACAAACGCGAGTTGCAGGTAATGAAAACCAATGATGAAATTTCCATAACCAAATGCCTTCAGCACCGCAATCTGATCGCGCTGTGTTGCCACCAAACGCGATAACACTAAATGCAAAAGAAATGCGGTCACAGCCAAAAAAATTGATGGAAGGATTGTGCCGTTCGTTCTCAACTCGGCTATTTCGTTTGAGATAAAATGATTGGATGTTTGATCGTCACGATTATAAGCACCCAGGCCACCATACGTTTCCAGTAAGTTATCGAGGCGTTCAATAACTACGGCTTCATTCGCCTTTGGCGTCAGGGAAAGTGCGACGTCATTGAACGCGCCATCCATATTAAATAAAGGGCCGAGCGCGTCACGGCTCATCCACATCACACCGAATCGTTTGCTATCCGGGAACATTTCTCCGCCGCGAATTTCGTAAACATATTCAGGAGTTAAAGCGACGCCAACGATCTTCAATTTTTGCCAGCGTCCATTGATGATCACGCTGAGCGTATCGCCGGGATGCAAATCGTTTGCACTCGAAAACGCCCCGCTGATAATAAGTTCATCGCGTTTTCCCAAATCAACGTAGCGACCTTCAAGCAAATGTAAATCATTCAGCATTGGTGCCTGCCGTTCAGGAATCGAAATGATTCTCCCTCGTGCTGGTTCGTTCAATCCGGGCACGTCGACAGTCACTCCCGCAATGACTCGCGTTTGCACTGAAGCCACGCCGGGAATTTCTCTGATGCGTGCTGATAGCGGTTCCGGCGCACGCTTGAGCTGCGCGAAAACATCGGCGAACCGATAGTCGGCGTAATAGGCCGCTTGCGAAACCAACAAGGATTGGTACGTGCTACGCATTGCAACGAAGGCCGCGACGCCGCAGGCGACAACCAACAGCACCGCCATGACCTGCCCGCGCAAGTGCCAAACATCCCTAACTAATTTGCGATTAAGTGGCGTCATATTTACCAAACCAACTCAGCTGGTTTCGCCTTTGTAGAATTTTTCTTCACTTCTAGAATCTGTCCGCTACCCAAACGAATGACCCGATCTGCCATTGCTGCAATTGCCGCGTTATGTGTGATCACAACTGTTGTTGTCTTCAATGTCTGATTGACGTGCTCCAGCACTTCCAAGACTAATTTGCCAGTCGAATAATCCAGCGCGCCAGTGGGCTCATCGCACAACAAGACATCAGGACGTTTCGCAATGGCGCGGGCAATCGCTACGCGTTGCTGTTCTCCTCCCGAAAGTTGCGCAGGAAAATGATGAATTCGAGCACTCAGTCCCACCAATCGTAAAGCCTCTTCTGCCGACATCGGATGTGTAGCAATCTCTGTTACCAATTCAACATTTTCCAGTGCGGTCAAGCTCGGAATTAAATTGTAAAATTGAAAAACAAATCCCACGTGTTCGCGGCGAAAGCGTGTCAATTCACGGTCATTCGCATTCGTCAATTGATGATCACGAAAGCTAACTTCACCACTGGTCGGAACATCCAGACCACCGAGAATATTTAATAAAGTAGATTTTCCTCCCCCCGACGGGCCTAGAATGACAACCAATTCACCTTCAAAAAGATCAAGGTCAACATCGCGTAAGGCATGAACTTCGACCTCACCCATGCGATACATTTTTGAAAGCCCTCGTGCGTGAAAAACTACTTTGATAGCTTCTGAATCCGAAAGAACTGGTTGAACTTCCTGCAACATAGCAGGCGCAGTAATGGTCATAGCAAAAATCCTTATGCAGATAAATGAGCAAGCCGTATGCCGTATAAAAGCAATGGCATTTAGTGAAGGGGAAATAGGTCACAGATGATGCCGATCAAGCGGGTTTACGCGGGTCTGATGTTCAGCTCAGCGTAAACCCGCATCATCTGTCAAATCCGTGGTCTATTCTTCTGGCTTAATTGAGTGAATGTGGGGAAATTCGCGCAAGAGTGGGAATTTTCTCAGGTGGAATTTTGGTATGCGGTTTGCGTTTTTAAATTTCTCAGTTCGAATATTTTTGCAAATTAACTGAAAGGGAAATTATGGAACATTGTTTCTATGATCGCGCTGAAGGCGGAAAATTCCTGGCAAAAAAACTCATCGCTTACAAGGGGCGTGCAGATGTCATCGTATTGGCATTGCCTCGTGGCGGCGTTGTAGTCGGGTACGAAGTCGCTAAGGCATTGCGTGTACCGCTGGACGTGCTGATCGTTCGTAAACTCGGCGTGCCGGGACACGAAGAGCTGGCGATGGGAGCAATTGCGACGGGCGGAATCTGCGTGATGAATGAAGATTTGTTATCGCACTTAACTGTTTCGCAGGCTGCCATCGAAAGCGTCTTAGAACGAGAGCGACAAGAACTCAAGCGACGCGAAGAAGCTTATCGCGGCAATCATTCTGCGCCTGAAGTGCAAGGGAAAATTATCCTCCTTGTGGATGATGGCATTGCTACCGGGACAACCATGCGCTCAGCCGTCGAAGCTCTCAAAAAGCAACATCCAGCGAAAATTATCGTCGCGGTTCCAGTTGCTGCGCAATCCAGTTGCGATGAATTCGACACTGGGGATGATCAGGAAACCTGCGCCTGCCTGCTAACTCCCGAATCGTTTCAAGCAGTAGGAGAGTGGTACCAAGATTTTAATCAGACAACTGATGAGGAAGTAAAAGAATTTTTGCAGCTCGCCAAGCGTGAACTAATGACAACCGTATGAAATATTTTTACGCCGAGGGCGACCAATTCGGCGGGACGCAAACGACCGGGATCGGGGTCGCACGTAACACTTTTTCGGCAGTTGAGCCAAAGAGTAATTCTTCGATGTTGCCGCCACGATGTCCGCGCGTGCCTAACACAATCAGACTGAAATCAAGATCATCCGCGACACGCAAAATCTCGCTGAACGGTTTGCCAATCACGATCATCATTTCCACATTAACATTTGCCGAGGGGTGCTCTTTGACAATCTCTTGCAATTGCGTTTCGGCCCTGTGACGCAAGCGTTCGGTGGCGTTTTCTGCCTCACAAAAACCTTCCTCACTTAAGCGCGTCACAAAATCCGTATCAATCACGTGCAGCAAATAAATTTCACCTTCAGGTTCAATCAGTGCCAGCGCATAATCAAACGCTCGCTGTGAATTCGGCGAAAAATCTATCGGCACGAGGATGTCTGCAAATTTCATAGTTGCTCTCCTGTTTGAACCAGATACGCGGCACGATCATTGATTGTCACGGTATCTTTTGAAGGACACTTATTAACGAGGTTTAGTTTGCAACTCTGAGACCAAATAATTGGAGTGCATCAAAGCACGTGCTTTTCGTTTTTTTCATCTCAGTTCGATAAAAACTTTGCGATATTTCACTCACTATTGACTGTAGGCTGGGTGACTTTCCCCTACAACAAAAAATTTTTTACTACACTTTCCGTGATAGGCAATGACGTCGGCATATTCATTTTTTATGCGTCTGAGCGTCCTGCATGAAAATTCCTGTAAAACTTTTCTCTACAGGTATTTCACGGGGACTGAACTTAATCGGGTAAACACGCGACCAAACGTAATCGTACACCTGCGAGGGCAGGTCTTCCTTGAGTTGAAAATTGTACGTTTTCAGCCCCCCGGATTTGTCCTCATAGCCGACGATTTCAAACCGAAAGCGTTCGGAGTTACTGAAGTTTTGAATATCAGTATAGCGCCAGAAACGGGCGTCGGTCTGTGAGGTAAAGATCACGCGATCAGCATAAATTTTGAGCGTGCCAGCACAACCGCCGAAGGCATGCAGATGCTTCACTGCAAGCGTAAATTGTGGTGCGCCATCACTCTGTGGCGACACACTGGTCACCAGCGGGTGCGGCACTTTTTCCAATAACAAGGCACTGATCTCCGGCGTAATTCTTCCTTCCAGCAACCTGAATTTGAAGATGCGGTCGCGCCCGATCATTCGTGGCTGATCTTCGTAAGTCGCCACTTCCAGTTCGATGGGTGACACGACGGTGAGTTGCCGGATTTCGCGGTATTCCCAGATGCGTGCATCACGCTTGTATTCGGTTTGGTACTCAATCTGCTCCGGCGTGATGACAAGTGTGCCGCGACATTTGCGTAGCGTATGTTCGTGTTCGACTTGCAACGTAAAGCTTTGCGCGTGGACGAGTGGCGCGAGCAAGTATGCACTCCCTATTAGGACAAACCATTTCAGAACTTTCATACGATTCCTTTCATTTCGCCTGGCGTTGGCTCAACTGTGCCCAGGCAGCCAAAACCGCAGGCACATAATTTCGCGTTTCCAGTGGTAGCAAGCCGCGCCGTGCCAGCTCCTCAAAATCGCGGAGGCCGGTTTTGTCAATCACCCGTTGAATCTTCCCTTCGCCCCAGTTGTAGGCAGCGAGCGCCAGCTTCCAATCGCCGAACTGCTGATAAAGGTCGCGCAGGTATCTGGCTGCTGCACGCGTCGAATGTTCGGGATGTGTGCGATGATCATTCAGCGGCTCGACTGTCAGTCCATAACGTACAGCCGTTGCAGGCATCAACTGCCAGAGGCCGCGTGCGCCTTTGTGTGAGAGAGCCTGCGGGTTGAAACCACTTTCCACTAGAGCTACGGCGAGCAGTTCAACCGGAACCCGTTCTTTAACCAGAATGCGCGCCAGCGTGTTCTGATAATCACCATAACGGGCAACCACATTTCGGGTCAGCCTGCGCGCAGGCAGCGCATTGGTAAATAGTGTCTGAGGCTTTTCCGGTGGCGCGGGATTCAAGGCAGCGCGTGCTGTGGCAACCCTGCTCGCTAACTCATCAAGGAGATGACTCTGTTCTGATGGCGTGATTTCAGCAGTGATCGTTTCAGCTTGTTGCAGTGCGGCTTGGGCGCGCTCGCGGTCCCCCTGCTTTCGCGCGGCGCTGCTTTCATTGAGCAGTTTCGAGGCGGCGATGACTCGCTCTGCAACAGCAGCGCGCCGCTCGACTGCCGCTTCAATTCTTTGCATCGCCCGCGCGGCGGGATCGTCTAGTGACTGTGCGCACACTACCGCCCGCATCGCGGCGAGAGCGGCGACCAGCAGCACGAACGTAACAATCATTTTCCTGAAGAACATTGTTGCCTCGTTTAACCCGTTGCGCCTTGCAGCAGCGGCTCCGCAACCGCCAGCTTCTTTACTTCGGTGTGCCACTTCCAGATCGCGTAAATCGCCGGATAAACGAACAATTCGAGCGCAAAGGAGAAGAACATCCCGGCAACCATCGGCGCGGCAATGCGCTTGGTGATGTCTGCGCCCGCGCCGACGGCCACCATCACTGGCATCAGCCCGATGAAATCCACCGCGACGGTCATGAATTTCGGGCGCAACCGTTGCACCGATCCTTCCAGAATTGCTTCGCGCAAATCCCCTTTCGTCTTCATCCGGCCTGCTGCTTTCATCTTGTCATAAGCCAGATCAAGGTAGAGCAGCATGAACACACTGGTCTCCGCATCCACGCCCAGAAATGCGATCAGTCCGACCCAGACCGGAATGCTCAGGTTGTAATCCAGCAGGTACAGGAACCACATCGAACCCGCCGCTGAAAACGGCAGCGAAAGCAATACGATCATCGTGTAGGCGGCTGATTTCGTGTTGAAGTACATCAGCAGAAAAATAAAAAAGAGCGAGAGCGGCACCATAATCAGCAGCTTTTGTGCGACGCGCTCCATGTTTTCGTACTGCCCGCTCCAGACCAGCGTGTAGCCGACCGGCAGTTGCAGCTTTTCTTTGACGGCCTGCTTCGCATCGGCTACGTAGCTGCCGATGTCACGCCCGCCTACGTCCACATAAACGTACCCGCTCAACCGTCCATTCTCATCGCGGATCATGCCGGGGCCGGAAAGCAGTTTGAGGTCGGCGATTTGCGCGAGAGGAACCTGCGCGCCGTTGATCGTCGGCACCAGCGTGCGATTGAGGCGCTCAAGTGTGCTGCGGTAATCGCGCTGGTAACGGACGTTGACCGAGTAGCGTTCGCGTCCCTCAACCGTCGTGGTTACGCCCTCGCCGCCGACCGCCGATATAATCACCGCGTTCGCCTGATCCACCGTCAGACCGTAGCGCGCCAGTTCTTCGCGTTTGAGATTGAAGTCGAGGAAATAGCCGCCCGCCGTGCGTTCGGCGAAAACGCTGGTCGTGCCCGGCACGTCTTTCAGCGCCATTTCAAGACTTTGGCCGAGTTCCTGAATCTTGGTGAGATCAGGGCCGAGTACCTTGATGCCCACCGGCGTGCGGATACCTGTCGTCAGCATATCCACGCGCGCCTTGATCGGCATCGTCCACGCATTGACTACGCCGGGCAGTTGCAATTTCTCGTTCAGCCCGCCTGGGCTGTAGATCAGTTCTTCGGTGCTCTGATGATCCGACCAGCCGAGGCGGAGCAGCTTTTGCAGCCACTCCGGCGCGCTCTCTGAATACCACCGCTTCACCTTCGGCCACTGGTTCTGCGGCTTGAGCATAACCACTGTTTCCATCATCGAGAAGGGCGCGGGATCGGTCGCTGTCTCGGCCCGCCCCGCCTTGCCGAAAACGCGCTCAACCTCCGGGAAGGATTTGATGAGCTTGTCCTGCGTTTGCAGCAGCCGCTGCGCTTCGGTGACGGAGATGCCGGGCATCGTTGACGGCATGTAAAGCAGCACGCCTTCGTCGAGCGGCGGCATGAACTCCGTACCGAGCCGCAGGTAGATCGGGATGGTCAGCAGCACAACCAACACCGCGCTGATGACCACGGCATAACGGAACCGCAGCACGAATTCGACCATCGGTTGATAGAGCCAGTGCAGGAAGCGGCTCAAGGGGTGCTTCGCTTCGGGATAGATTTTGCCGGTGATGATTTTGTTGGCGAGCCAGCACAACCAGCGCGGACGGAAATCAAATTGCTGCGGACGAATCAGCAGCGCGACTATCGCTGGAACCATTGTGACCGACAGCACGGCGGCCACGACGATGGCGAAAATATTTGCGAATGCGAGCGGCTTGAAGAGTTTCCCTTCCTGCGCTTCAAGCGCAAAGATTGGCGCGAACGCGATGGCAATCACCAGCAATCCGTAAAAACTTGGCGGGCCAACCTCCTGGGCCGCGCTAATCACCACATCCTTAAAATCGCCCGGCGAGCCTTGCGCCAGCCACTCTTCCAACTTCTTGTGCGTCTGCTCGACGATCACGATGGAGGAATCCACCATTGAGCCAATCGCAATCGCAATGCCGCCGAGCGACATGATATTGGCCGTGATGTCCAGCCCCAGCATTGGGATGAAAGACAGGATGACGGCGACAGTGATCGTGACAATCGGGATGGCTGCGCTCGTCAGGTGCAAGAGAAAGATGATGATGATCACACTGACGACGATGAGTTCTTCGATCAACGAATCCGACACTGTGGCAATCGCGCCCTCGATCAGTACGCCTCGGTCGTAGGTGGTCACGACCTTCACGCCGGGCGGTAACGTGGGTTCGATTTCGATCAGTTTTGCCCTCACCCGCTCGATGACTTTCAGCGCATTCTCGCCGGAGCGCATGATGACAATCCCGCCGACCGTTTCGCCTTTGCCATCCAGTTCAGCGACGCCGCGCCGCAGATCGGGGCCGAGCGTCACCGTGCCGAGATGCCGGATCAGAATCGGCGTGCCGCCTTCCGGGTTCGTGCCGACGACAATGTTCTCAATGTCCGCGAGCGAGCGAATGTAACCGCGCCCGCGCACCATGTATTCGCGCCCGCTGAATTCCACCAGGCGTCCGCCGACATCGTTGTTGCCTGACTTGACCGCCTCGGTCACTTTATCCAGCGGAATTTTGTAAGCCGACAATTTGTTGGGATCAAGATTGATCTGATACTGCCGCACAAAGCCACCAATCGGCGCGACCTCGGCTACGCCGGGCAGCGATTGCAGTTCGTAGCGCAGCCGCCAGTCCTGGAGCGAACGCAACTCGGCCAGATTGTGCTGACCGGTGGTGTCAACCACCGCGTACTCGAACACCCAACCAACTGCCGTCTCATCTCGGCCCAACTCAACGGTTACGTCTTTGGGCAGCTTCGGCAGGATGTTGTTCAAGTATTCCAGCGTGCGCGACCGCGCCCAGTAAATGTCGGTGCCATCTTCAAAAATGATGTAGACGTAGGAAAAGCCGAAGTCGGAAAAGCCGCGAATGTCTTTGACCTTTGGCACGCCCAGCATGGATGAAATAATCGGATAGGTCACCTGATCTTCCATAATGTCCGGGCTGCGATCCCACTTGCTGTAGATGATGACTTGCGTGTCTGAAATATCGGGAATGGCGTCGAGCTTGATATTCCGCATTGACCACAGCCCGGCCAGTGTCGCCATCCCGGTGATGAGCAGAACGATGAAGGTGTTGCGCGCGCAGAATTCGATCAGTTTGTTCATCATCGCTTCATTCCTGCGGCTGCTTCGGTTGATGCTGTGAGTAGTCTTCTCGCTTGAGCGGCAAAGCTGGTTTGCCCGTCGGCGGGGTATTGGGCGCAGGGGTTTTATTTTCGCCGCCCTGACCGCCGCCGTGACTCATGCCGGGCATGCTCATGCCGCCCGCCGCTGATTTCAATTTGCTTTCGGAATCAATCAGGAAGTTGGCCGAAGTCACGATGCGTTCGCCTGCCTCTAGCCCACTCAGTACGATGAATTCGTTATCCACTCTCGCGCCCAGTTGCACCTTGCGGGGCTCGAAATAACCGCCTTCACGCGCGACAAAGACCTGTTGCTCCGCGCCTGAATCCATCACGGCTTCCTGCGGCACGACGATCTGCTTGCCATAACCGACGCCTATCTCCACGTTGGCGAACATGTCGGGCTTAAGCGCGAAACCGGGATTAGCAAGCTCCACGCGCACTTTTAGGGTGCGCGTCGCATTGTCGAATTGCGGATTGATGTAAGTGACTTTGCCCCGGTAGGAACGTCCGGGAGCATACGAGAGCGTGACGGTGGCCGGTTGTCCGAGTTTAATTTCAGCCGCTTCGTATTCGTAAATGTCGGCCATCACCCAGATCGTCGAGAGATCGGCAATCGCAAAAAGCTCGGTTTCGGGCGTCACACGCTGTTTGGCAAAAGCGTTGCGCGTGATCACGAAGCCTGCGGATGGTGCGTAAAGCGTGAGTGCCTTGAACGGCTTGCCGGTGTGTTCGAGATGTTCGAGCTGCGCCATGTCAATGTCCCACAATTCCAGCCGCTTACGCGTCGCTGCGAGCAGTGACGCGCTGCTGGCCACTGCTTCACGAAAAGGGCTGTCCGCCAATTCGTCGCGGCCTTTGAGCGCCAGCAGGTATTCCTGCTGTGTTTGCCAGAGTTCCGGGCTATAGATGCTGATGAGCGGCTGCCCCTTGCGGACCTGTTTGCCGATGAAATCCACGAAGACCTGCTCAATCCAGCCTTCAACGCGCGGATGAATCCGAACGATCTTCGTTTCGTCCCAGGTCAGGCGACCCACCGCACGCAATGTTCGGCTGATGGACTTGAATTCCACTGTGCTGTACTGCACACCGATCAACTGCTGTTTTTCTGGGCTGATCTGAATCGTGCCTTCCGGCAGGTTCGTTTTGGCTGTGGAGGTTTCCTCCGCATAAACGGGCACTAAATCCATGCCGCAGTCTGGCGCTTTGCCCGGCTTGTCGGACTTATAAGCCGGGTGCATCGGATCAACCCAGTATTGCACTTTCTTCGCAGCGGTCTGTGTGGTGGAGTCTTTTGCGATGAGCCTGAGCAAGCGCGTTCGATACGCATAGCCTGCGCCTGCCAACCCGATGAGCAGGAGTATTACAAACCACCGGAAGATTGACCGTTTCTTCGCTGGCTGAACGGCTGTGGTATCACCTGATTTCTCTGTCATCTTTGGAAGCTTTTCAGCCTCCGCGTTAACGGGAGTCGCTTCCTGTTCAGGCCCGTCCATCAGGGCAATGGACGTGGTTTGTTTTTCTTCCGTTTGTCCGTCTGTGACAAGCATAATCGCAGCCTCTTTCTTCCTACAGAAAATGGCGGGCACTGATTTCAATGAAACCAGCGCCCGCAGAAAGCGGCTTATTTGCCTTCCATCTCCTTCGCTCGCATCGTGTGGAACTTCGCCATCTCTTCGGCTTCAAGGGCGAGAGCGTCAGCAGCTCTGCTGTATTTCTGGCAATGCAGCCGCATCTTCCTGATGTAGCCGCTCTCGCCCGTGTCTTTCGGATTTCGGGCGACTGTCTTGCTGTAATCCACCAGCATCTTTTTATGCGCTGCGGCCTCCTTGCGATATTCGGCGGCTTTCTTCTGATACTGTTCAGCCCGCGCGTTGTGTTCCTGCGCGGTCTGCGGAGCCTGCATTTCCTGCCCTTGATCGTGATGATCCTGCGCGACGGCCAGGACGCTCATAGTCCCGATCATGACCAGCAGAGCCGCGAGGTTGACGATGGTTTTGTGCATCGTTGTGATGTTGTCTTTCATAATTCTCCTTCTTGCATATTGTTAGTTCCCTTGCGGGTTTTAGTGCTCAGTTAATGAATATATTCGTGTGCGCTGATACCTCTCCGATTACGGCCTCAAGGTGAGACCGACCAGCGGTTCCAGTGCCGCGATAGCTTTCTCCATGTTGGCGAGTTGTTCGTAGTAACTCAGTTCGTAATTCCGCAGCGTCACCAAACTGTCGAGTAGGGTCAGAAAATCCAATTTCCCGACTTCATACCCGGCGATGGCGGATTCGAGTGATAACGAGGACTGCACAATGATCGTCGTGCCATACAGTTTTATCAGTCGCTGGGCTGTCACTGCTGCCAGATAGCGATCCTTGATACGGAAGAACAATACTGTCGTCAGGTTATCCAGCCGCTGCTTTTCTACGGCTGCGCTGGCGGTTGCTTCCGCCACGGCGGGGCGTTGCTTTTGCCCCCAATAAACCGGCAGTTTCACCCCGACATTCATGCCGTACATCTCCGGCATGCCGGGGCGATTGAAGTACGTGACAGCAACCGTAAAATCGGGATAGAAATCTTTTTTCGCCAGCTCGACGCCGTATTGTTCGCGGTCAATCCTGCGTCGTTGCGCTTTCAACGTCGGAAAGTTCGTGAGCGCCAGTTCTCTGAGTTCCAGCAAACCCATCGTGAAATCCTGCGGCTTGATTTCTGCTGGTTTTCCGACTGGGGTTTCCGGCTCGCGGAAGAGAAGACTATTGAGCCGCGCCTCGACTGTTTGCTGGCGCTGTTCCAGCACCGTCAACTGGTCAATCAGTTTGGAAACTTCGACCTGCGCTTTCAGCACATCTTGTTGCATGCCTTTGCCGACGGCATAACTGGCTTCGGCGATCCTGGTGAATTTCTCCAGCAGGTCTTTGTTCTTGCTCACTGTCTCAATGGCTTTGTGCAGATAATACAAATCGTAATAGGCATCTTTGACTTCGGCGATGACATTCCACTGCGTCTGTTCATAGTTCCACCACTCCGCCTCTGCCGCGACGTTTGCCATCTTGCCCTTGATCGCCAGCTTGCCTGGATAGGGAAATTCCTGCGTCAGGCTGAGCATGCGCGCGCTGGCGGGATCGCCCTTTTGTATATCAAACGGTGGCAGCGGATTCGCATTGCCCGCGTAGCTATAGCTGAACATTGGTTCGGGTAATGCTCTTGCCTGAGGAACGCGCGCACGCATCATATCGAAGTTGCGCTGCATCGCGGTGATTTCGGGATTGTGGGCCAGCGCTTCCGCAATGAGCTCTCGTAGCGAAACTATCTCAGGTGTTTTGTTTTCGGGAATCAAACGCACAGGCTGTGTATTTGCGCCAGCCGGGACAATTACTATCAACACTGTAAGAAGAAAAAACTGCCAGAAATATCGTCGTTGTTTTATCCTCTGCCCAAGTTCTCTCATATAAGGGCATCGTGCAATTGGTGTTCCACACTAAAGGGCGGTAATTGCGACTGTTTGATTCTTTTATGAATCGTAAGGTGCGTAAAATTCAGCAGTAAGAAGTGAGAATTTCCCCACTGGTGATGCAGAGTAAGGCAGGAGTACTACCAGAACCAATAATAATGATCCGAAGGGCATGTTCTCTTTTCAAAGCTTAACGGGGCGGTTTATCGCTTTGTACTGACTATAGGCAAACTGGCCCGGACGTGAGCATTGTTCGCCTCCGAGACGGTGAAAACAACCAGTGAATTGAGCAAGTACCGTATGATTTTTTTCAAGAACTTCGCAATAAAAAGTATCCCACTTTCTTGTACGAATTTTCTATTCCTTGAAATACAACACAGATACTTGCGACCAGTAAGCCAAATCTAAATTGGAGAAATTGCTGATTGCGGCGTGTTAGGGTGCGAATTTTCACTCACTCGCTGGGGAATCCTGCTCTTTTCTTCATGGCATTGAGGGGGAAAGAATAAGCACTTCCTCTAATGAAAAAGGCTGGTGGTAAGGATTCAATAATGACTCGCGAAAATCAAGAGGTTCAGTGAATTTCACGAGCGGGCACTGCCGGTTGATACCGGGCAGAGTGTGCCGCCAGCGCGTGGTGATAAACCGACAATGTTCGCTTGGCGATGTTCGCCCAGGATAATTCGGTCTGCGATGTATGGAGCGCATGCTGGCGCATTTGCTGCCTCAATGGATGATCTTGCAAGAGCGAAACGATCGCATCGGCCAGGCTTTGTGAATCACGGGGCGGAACCAGCAGTCCGGTTTTTCCATGTTCGATCATTTCGGGAATGCCTCCAACTGTCGTGGCGACGACGGGCTTGCCAAAGGTATTCGCAATCGCCAGGACGCCGCTTTGCGAGGCCTCGATATAGGGACAGACCACGACGCTGGCCTCTTGAAATAGCGTCGCGACCTGCTCGTCCGGAATTCGTTCATTCAGGACAGTAAAGCGATCTCGATTCACCATCATCTGTTCATACTTTCCAAAATCATCGCCGCGTCCGGCAATGACAATGCGGGCGTTCGGAATGCGAGCGGTAATCATGGGTTCGGCTTCGATTAAATATTGCAGCCCTTTGTAATCCCAAATACGCCCGAAAAACAGAATCGAATTTTCCTGCTCTTTGACCTCTTCACGTGCCCATTGCTGGTAAAAATCATAGGTTCCGTGCGGAACAACGTGAATTTTCTCCGCCGCAACACCACGTTCTTCGACTAACTGCTGTTTGATGGCTTCGGCGTGGACGCTGACTCTGGTCGCACATTTCCACTCCAGGCTGTGACCGAAGCTGGAGCTTTCGCGGTCGCCGGGATGTATCTGTGCGTCGTGTACAGTGGTGACTAAGGTACGGCGGCGCAAGAATGGCAGCGCGAGGTCCATCCATAAAAATCCCGACAGCACATGAACTACCTGAGGATTGATGGCGTTGATTTGGCGCAGGATTGATGCTATAGCCAGGATGTTCAGCGGATACCGCTGCCGCCACAGATGAAATTGTTGCAGCTTCACTTCTGGTCGAATGGCTTTCAGATAATGTTCGGGAACTTTTTCCGGCAGCATCAAGGTGACTTCGCAATCTTCTGACAGCGCATTCGCCAGAGCGACGGAATAAGCATAAAGATGGAAATCAATAAGTACGACTTGCATGAAAAAATTCCCTCCGATTACTTTTGATCCTTAAATCAGTCATTTATTTGTTAGCGGAACAGCTGCCGGAGTTCTGTTCATTAATTGTTTCCGTACCCACGCACGGCGAATTTGTTGCAGGGGGAGTAATATTTTTTGGGGAATTCTATCGCGCAATGTGTGGCGCAGGATTTCAGAAGTTTGTTGCCAGACTAAAAACGCACGCGCACGCGGACGATGCGGAGCCAGTCTAACGACAACTGTGTTGCGCACCGTTCCAGCCCAATCGGATTTGTAATTTTCCGTGCCACGTAAAAAATCGTAGACCGTTGCGCCCCGCGTAATCGCGGCTTGAATGGACAGTCCCAGCGCCACCAAACCGACACTGGCGTGACGCCACGTTTGATCAAAACCTGAGTTATAAAAATAATATCGCCCTTGATGTTCCAGCCCATAAATCGAAGCGCGACACGCGCCCTCAATCCACAATTCATCAAAGCGAAGCAAGCCTGCCGCCGCCAACCGAACAACGAGATCACGATGAAAACATTGCAATCGTTCGTGCCCGGTCATTTCTGATCCACCCTGCTCTGCCCACCGGGCTTCGTGTAATTCGAGAAAGCGCTCAAAGGCGGCAATGGCTTCGTCGGGTTCCGTGACTGAACGAAACATAAATCCGTCACGGGCACGTAATTGGCGCAGGCGACGTTTGAAATTGTCAGCCCGGCGACTAGCCTTTAAAACGCTTTCCCAACCTGCTGCCAGATTGATTTGCGGGCAAACGTAGAGGGGCTGTGAGCGAGACTGAAATTTTTCTTTCGTGCCTTGTCCGAGCCATGCAAGGCTAAAAGATTTTTCATCCAATCCCTCCAATTCCAGAGCGTCGAAAGAAACTTGTTGCGTTAGAAATCTGAAGAGCGCTGCTGTTACTTCCACCTCGCGTCCAGGCCATGAGAGGACGTCTAAATAGTCTGCTCCACCAAAACCATCACCAAGTAACGAGAGCCGCTTCACAGGCATTCCAGCCAGACTCACTGTTCCTTCATTAAGCGCCAGCAAACCTATCAACTGTCCTCCTTCGCGCACGCACAAAATCATCGGCGTGCCATGTGAATTAAGCCAATGCTGCCAGGTCACCGCCCATTCCCAGGCCAAAAAAGGTGAAGTCTGGGCAACGCGATGCAAGTCCTGCCATTCCATTCGCAGAGCGCGCAGAGCATCGGTTCCTTTTCTGATTTCAACTTGCAAGTGATTCATCAAAATCGTCATAAAGCAGTTTGCAGATGAGTGCGCCACCAACGCCAAGCATTGTCCATTGGACATTGTGGTGATTGTCAATTTATAAGCAATTAATACTGCTTTTCTCCCGGAAATAATTAAAAATGAACAATGGCGAATGAACAATGATTCCTGAGTTAGTCACCTCCAACAGAAAATTGCTACAACGCCGAGGGCTTAGCTTGAAACTGCTGTTTTATTTGCCGCGCTCGCAACATCACATGAAATTTCCAGGCGTGCAGCGCGTGACCCATCAAGCCGCGACGAAAAATATAAATATGTGATTGCGGGCGGACAGCCTTCGCCCACCGACTTTTCCATTCTGACAGCGGAGACATAAAATCATACTCCGTTCTTCCCCGTGCCAGGAGGTCGCACAACACTTCGTACGTCAGCAGTTGACCAGGCGAATATTCGCTGAAATTTTCATCATAAGCAGGTTTGAGCAAATGAAAGCGTCCGCCATAGTTCAAGCCAAATTGCATTGCGATAGTGTGCTGGTTAAGTGCGAGCGAGTAGATTGTGTAATAGCCCAACTTGGCCGCCGTGCGTGCAACTTCGTCATAAAATTTCCGCGTCTCCACCGCAGAGGCAATGGCCGTCCCTTCTTTGCCTTTCCAACCAGCGCTTTCGAGTTCATAAAAACGCTCCCTTATTTCCTGGTCGTCAACGGAACTTCTGCTAAAACGCAAAACGCCCTGTTTTTCCAGATTGCGGCGATAATAGCGGAGCGATTTACGCAATTTGCTACTGGTCAGCGTTTGCAACATTGCTTCTACATTGCCCGCCTCTGGCAGCGTAAGAGATGCGCCGGGAGGCTGTGTCCATTGCCCTCCGTGATGCCCTTCCGCCTTGGCCAGTCGCAGTAATTCCTCTCCGGCTCCGCCTTCCGGCACGTCCAATAATTCCATCACATCCCAGTTTTTTTTCTGGCGCAACACCTGCCACAAAACGTTTATTGTTTCGGTTTCATCTTCGTCACCTACTACTAAATCAAACCGACACGAATGCACATTTGAAGGGCTGCGCAACTTTTTGACTGGTATGCCGTGCAGTGTTGTAATTTCGGTGATGAGTGGCAGCACAGCCCGCAGTTCTCCATGCCGCCGCACGGTGAAAACGATTAGCTGTTTGTCCGTTGCGAACGCCCGCAGATACGCCGCGATCCATTCCGGCTGGAAGAAGGGTTGCGCGCATTTTCCTTCCGAGCAGAGCGTCCGCCATTCCACAGCAAGACGCTCAATTACTTCTACGCCGCCCGTTAGTTCGGTGACGATCAAGGGCGAGGGTGCTGTGTGTTTTTCAAGTTTTTGTTTGGCAACCATACGTTATCCAAAGCGAAGTTCATGTGTCGGCGGTGTCGTGTCACGCAGATTGAATTGTTTGAGGTGCATCGCCTGCATCACAAGCATCGTCACGTACAGCGGATTCAACAACACGTAGCGCTGCCATAAACGGCGCGGTTCATGCAATAAGCGATATAGCCATTCAAGGCCGTTGCGCTGCATAAATTCCGGCGCTTGCGAAACTGTCCCGGCGTGAAAATCGAATGCAGCTCCGACTGCCAACAAAGGCATCGGCAAGACTTCACGAAACTCGTACACAAACACTTCCTGACGCGGACAGCCCAGACCAACAAACGTAATCGCCGCGCCACTGTCTTTAATTTGGGCAGCGACTTCCAGTTTTTCTTCGGCGGAGAGTTGACGGAATCGTGACGGCTGCATGCCAGCTACGATGAGTTGCGGAAATTGCACGCATAGATTGCGCCGCAACTGCGCCAGTGTTTCCGTCTTGCTGCCATAAAGGTAAATCGGCAAGCCTTCAGCAGCAGCGCGTTCGCAAACTTTAAGCATTAGATTCGGGCCGTACACGCGATCTTTCAGTTCGGTGCGATGGAGCAAATTCAAAGCCCAGCGCACGGGCTGTCCATCGGGAACGACTAAATCCAGTTGATTCAGGCGATGCCGATGCGCTTGATCCAACACGCCTGTCATCACGCCATGCACAGCAAGCGCGGAAAGCGCGAGCGAAGATTTTTGCCGGGCGGCATCCACGATACGTTCAACTGCGCTCTTGTAATCCGTCGCGTCAACGCCGACTCCCAGGATATTCTTTTTCGTTGGCGTAGATTTTGTAAAAGGCAATATTGAAGCTGACGCTGCTGCCCCGACAGCCACAGATTTTTTCTCGGCTGTACGCTCCCAGCGTTCAATGCCCGCCGCATGAATTTCCTGGAGGATCGCTTTGACGTCATAGCGCAATTTCCAGTTCGGATAATGGCTTTGAAATTTGCTGAGATCGCTGACATACCAGATGTGATCGCCCGTGCGGTTTTGCTCCTCATAGCTCCATTTCATCGGCTGTCCGGTGATTTCCTCACACATCTGAATCGCTTCGAGCATGGAACAATTACTGAAGCGTCCACCGCCCATGTTATAAACTTCACCGCTGCGTGGCGACTGGAAAAATTCATCAAAAGCGGCGATTAAATCTGCGCTGTGAATATTGTCGCGCACCTGCTTCCCCTTGTATCCAAACACCTGATAAGGCGTCCCTGTCGCCGCGCATTTCATCAGATACGCCAGAAAGCCGTGTAACTGCGTGCCGGAATGATTCGGGCCGGTTAGACAACCGCCGCGAAAACAAGCCGTCTTCATTCCGAAGTAACGTCCGTATTCCTGCACCAATACATCGGCAGCGGCTTTCGACGCGCCGAACAAACTATGCATCGTTTGGTCAATGGACATATCTTCGCGAATGCCGCTGGCGTAAGGATGCGTCGGATCAATTTCCCAACGCTGAGCCATTTCAATCAGCGGTAAGCGATTGGGTGTATCACCATAAACTTTATTGGTCGAAGTAAAGATAAAAGCGGCTTCGGGTGCGTACCGGCGGGTGGCTTCGAGCATATTCAAGGTGCCGTTGGCATTGACTCCAAAATCGGTTTGCGGATCGCGTGCCGCCCAGTCATGGGAAGGTTGCGCCGCTGTGTGAACAACCAGTTTCACATCAGAGCCAAACCGTTTATAAACCAATTCCAACTCACAGGCCGAACGAATATCAAGATCGAAATGACGATATTGTGAGCGAAGTTTTTCTTTCAAAAACTGACGTTGCCATTCGGTTGAGGCTTCGGCGCCGAAAAATTGCTGGCGCATATTGTTATCAATTCCGACTACATCAAAACCTTGCGCTGCAAAAAATTGTGTAGCTTCGGAACCAATTAATCCAGCGGAACCGGTGATTAATACAACACTCATTGTCATTCTCCTTTTTCAGTCGTAGCAATATTTTTTGCCGAGTGCATTGCTCGGTTTTCTTTTTATGTATTGAGACGCAACCGCGCCACTGCTTCAGAAAATCTGCCGGTAATTCCCCGCGTAGATTCTTCGCAAAGGCTCATTCGTCCCAAAGCAAATGGGTCATCCCCGCGCTTAGCCAGCTCTCGTTCCGTTGTCGTCGCAGATGCGAATCCGGCGTCCGCAACCATTTGCCTGACGGCATCGTTGTAGTAGCCATTCGGATACGCGAAATGCCGAATTGGGCAAGCGAGCTGTTCCTCCAAAACAAGTTTGCTGCGCCGAATTTCGCGTTCGGCGGCAACTTCAGATTCGAGCGTTAAAATCAGATGACGGTCGGTATGCGCGCCAAACGTGATGCCGCCTTCCGACATCTCCCGAATCATCTGCCAATCCAGGAGCTGATACTCCGGTGGATAGTCCTCCGCTCGAATGCCAAGCGCCATTTCCAGGCTTTGCAGAATTGGCTGACGCACTGTCATCGGTTGATAGTTCAATTGATTCATGACACGGGTAACATTGCGGGACGCACAAAGTTGTGCCGCGCGTTCGGGTGATAATCCGGCAGTTTCTAATGGCTCGCGCAAGTCCAGGCCGCGTTCCTGTGCTTTATGGACAAGCCAATACAGGCGGTCGTGGTCAAGTAATTGTGTCGTCCCGATCAGCGCAGTAGGCACATAAACAATGGCTGGAACACCGAATCGTTTCAGCACTGGCCACGCTTGGTCATAGACATCACGGTATCCATCATCAAGCGTAATCAAGGTTGCCACCCGCCCCGTTCGTGGCTCACCTCGCAGGATTGCCAGCGCTTCATCAATTGTCACTACGGCATCTGTCTCGCAGATAATTTCCAGATGCCGCGCAAAAGTTTCAGCCGAAATCACCAAGCCATGAATCGAATTTCGTTCCGCTTGCGCAATGTCTGCAACTACGCGGTGATAGGCGAGAATTCGTACCTGCCCGACTTCTGCCGCTGAGCGATGCCAGCTTTTGCGCGTCTGTGCCCAGCCACGCGAGAGCGGCGCGGCCAATGATTTAATAGAGCGCTTCCCTAACAATTCGATTTGATTTAATGACATTGCTTTCATCATTATTTCTTTACTCACAATTTATTTACCGATAGCTTCGGCGAAGGTTCTTCGATCAGACTTAAATTCAGATGATTAATGGCAGTCGCGTATTGAACCACTTCCTGTACAACGATCAGCAACGCCGACGATAGTGTCAGGCAAATGAACGGTTCAATCAGCGAACGAAATCGCCACGCGCCAACAGGGCCGGGTGGCAGCAAGGCATAGCCTGCCCAGACAGCAAAAAATGCCAGCAACCACCACTGCCGCCGCCACAACAGCAGGACGAGTGCGACCGGCAGGAAAAACATTCTCAGTCCGTCGAGTACCCGGAAAAACCAGCCCACAGAATTCCACTTCGGACGCAGCGACTGAAGCGCACCTGTCAAATGAATGCCAAATATCATCGGCCATTTTCCCTCCAACTTTTTGATGGCTACCGCTCGCAACGTCCGGAACTGTGTTGGATCATCCTTGCTGAACCATAAATCCTGCGCCGATGCTGGCAAATTGATTTGCGCTTCACTGGCGTAAGCAATTTGAGCCAGCCCTAATTGCCGATCAAATTCGGGCGGGTTGAGCAATGCCAGCCGAATGTATCCGCCCATTGAGAGGCGCTCCGCCAGCCGCACCGCTGCCGTATCGTAGATGTAAAACGACACATCAGGATTAGCGCTCAGGCTCAGCATTCCGGCGCGTGCATAATTGAATCCGATCCAGCTACCAGTTAACACGACATACAAACCAAGCATCACAATTTGACGCTTGATCGTGACGGAAAATTTTGGTTGCAGCACCATGAAAAAACTTGCGACCAGCGGCAACAGCGCATACGACGGTCGCACCATCGTGGCGGCATACCAGAGAATAGTTTGCGTGAGCAAGCCTGGGATTGATTGATACGTGAGCATGACAAAGATCGCCGAGACAACCAAAAAAATGGCCAGCGGTTCACTGACGATGAGTCCGCACAATGCCGCCATCACAGGGCAGAAGGCGTATAACAGCCCTGTTAACAAGGCCGCCGCATCATTCTCTAATAACCGTCGCGCAATCGCCGCCAATAACACAGCGGTCATCGAATCCAGCAGGATTTGCACCAGTAGCGCAACCAAAACGCGATTCCCTGAAGTCGCTCCCGTTAATGCCAAAAAAATTGGATAGCCGGGCGTGCGAAACAGGCTGGGAAATTCGCCTTGTAATAAAGCCGCCGCAAGTTCGTGATACCCCGTCGCGTCAGGACACCAGGCGGCTTCGGGATGCTGCAAAGACGTCCAGCCGGTGACCACCCGAACCACAGTCGCCAGTGAAAATATTATTAGCGCAAATTGTTTTTTCATTTTGTTCATAGCGTTTGCAGGGGTCATCGAGCGTTGGTAGTCCCGCCTTCAGGCGGAATT
>JAYTCQ010000002.1:0-21495 GCA_043736395.1 Blastocatellia bacterium
TATTTCATGCAACTCCTTCATGACGCCATGAAAGAGAGAAATCAAATGTCTTACTCTTTTCTGGCTTCTAGGTGTTGCACTTACTTCTTGAATTCAAGATGTAATTTACCAGGTCAATCTCATCAGCAAGTTCGAAAAGTTGCTTCTGTGCTCAATCGCAGAGATTGAAAAAAAACAGGGTCAAATTATTTTTAACGACTTGCCTAACTGGATAAGTTAAGGGATTATTTCTCGAATCATGTCTATAAATCCGAACGGCGAAATTACACAACTCCTCAAGAATGCGCAGGCGGGAAATCGTCAAAGTCTGGATGATTTTTTACCGCTCGTGTATGCGGAATTAAAACGACTGGCTGGTTGTAAACTTTCATCAGAGCGAAAAAATCATACATTGCAAGCCACTGCACTCGTTCACGAGGCGTATCTTCGTCTGATTGATCAGCATTCTGTCAATTGGCAGAATCGGGCGCATTTCTTTTCAATTGCGTCGGAAATGATGCGACGAATTTTGGTGAATTATGCGGAAACTCATAACGCCAAAAAACGTGGCGAAGGCCAGACCATGATTTCGCTCGATGATGTCGACGTCATGGCAAAGGAAAATGAAGTGGATTTGATTTTTCTGGACAATGCGCTAAAAGAATTAACTCTCTTTGATGAAACGCAGGCAAGAATAGTCGAACTAAAATTCTTTGGCGGGCTGACGAACGAAGAAGCCGCAGAGGTAATGGGAATTTCTGAGTCCACTATCAAACGCGAATGGCGCATGGCGAGAGCCTGGCTCGCAACAAAATTGACCTAATTTTTCATAAAATCCTGCGAATAGGATTGAGGTCAAAAGCGTCGGAATAAACTGCCGCTACAAAAACAAATGAACCCTGAAAAATGGAATAAAATAAAAGCGCTTTTTAACGAAGCGGTGGAACTCGATTCAGCTCGTCAACAGCTTTTTCTGGATCAACAAAATGACGAAGAAATAATCGGTGAAGTTCGTAAGCTACTCGCAGCCGAGAAGCAGAATAACTTCGATCAACCGGTCGCTCAATTGTCGCAACTTTGGCAGGAAGAATCCGCCGAAAATTATCTCGGAAAAGAAATTGGCGGCTTTACGATCCTGAAAGAAATTGGTCACGGCGGGATGGGAATCGTTTTCGAAGCCGTTCGCAAAACTCAGGATTTTTCGCAAACAGTCGCCTTAAAATTGCTCAAGCGCGGAATGGATTCCGCAGCCATGCTGCGGCGCTTTAGTCACGAAAAGCAAATTCTGGCAACACTGGAACATCCGCATATTGCGCGACTTTTAGATGGTGGAATCACGGCTGAAGGGACAAGTTTTTTCGCGATGGAATTTGTTAAAGGTCAGCCGATTGATGAGTTTTGCAACGCGCAAAAACTGACGATTAATCAACGATTACGCCTATTTTTGCAGGTCTGCATGGCGGTTTCATTCGCTCATTCAAAATTAGTCGTGCATCGGGATTTAAAGCCAACCAATATTCTCGTGACAGCCGATGGAACAGCCAAGCTGCTGGATTTCGGAATCGCAAAAATCATTTCACCGGAAAATGTTTTGCATCATCAAACTGTCACGACCCTCGGAATGATGACGCCGAAATATGCCTCCCCCGAACAAATCAGCGGTGAGATTGTTTCCACTTCGAGCGATATTTATTCACTCGGCTTAATTTTATATGAATTGTTAACTGGAGTTCCCGCCTACAATTTCACCAATAATCGCCCTGATGAAATTGCTAAAATCATTTGTGAGTTTGAGCCACCACGACCCTCATTAATCTTCAGCGATCAACTCTCAATTGAACGAAAATCCACCAATCCATGTGAGGCGCAGTCCACTAAAGAGGCAGTCACGAATCCGGCAACCACCAATAGCCGAAAACTAAAATCCCTGCGCGGTGATCTGGATACAATCATCCTCAAGTCTCTGCGCAAAGAACCGGCCCGAAGATACGCGTCAGTCGAGCAATTTGCGGGCGATATTCAACGCCATCTCGATGGACTGACTGTCATTGCCCGCCCTGACACTTTTTCTTATCGCTTTGAAAAATTCGTCAAACGAAATCAGGTTTCAGTGCTGGCCGGATTATTCGTGATCTTGAGTTTGATCGGTGGAATTACTGCCACCACCTGGCAAGCGTATCGAGCGAAACAACAAAGAATTTTAGCGGAAAAACGATTCGATGAAGTGCGAGAACTCGCCAATAATTCAGTCTTTAAATACTACGATCAAATTAAAGATTTGCAGGGCGCGACCACGGCTCGCGAGACACTTTTAAAAGACGCAACTCTTTATCTTAACCGCCTGGCGCAGGATGCGTCGGGCAATCAATCCTTACAAAAAGATTTGATCAATGCTTTTTTTCGTTTAGGCGATATTTTAGGCGCCCCGCACGATAATGCGAATACGGGGGACACTGCAGCCGCACTCGAAAATTATCAAAAAGCCCAGCAAATCGCTGAAAATTTACTCACTCAGAAACCTGAAGATTGGGAAACCAAAGGGAAGCTTCGGGCGATCCACACGAAAACGGGAGAGACTTTTCAGCGCATGAGCAATGCTGCGGAAACAACGAATCACTTTCGTCAGGCAGTCGCGTTAAGCGAACAAATTGCCGCCCACGAACCGAGTAGTCCAAAACAACTTTCCGCGCTTGGACAGAGTTACATTTTATACGGCGAAACGCTGCCGCTCGGAACCAATGAAAATGAGAGCGTGACTGTTTCTTCAAAGGGTTTTCCTTTCCTCGATAAAGCGCTCAGCATCGCGCCCGAAGACTCGCCTTCGATTCAACGGACGAATATGGCGCACATCCGTGTTGGCTTACAGCTTTACGCTTTAGCACGTGACGCAGAAGACGCCGCTGACAAATTAAGAGCTGCCGAATTTTATACCCAGGCGGCAACCTCGTTTCGGAGAAGCAAAGAAACAGCTCAAAAATTAATCGCCATTGATGCCAAAAATGCCGGGTTTCGTCGTCGCCTTTTTGTCTCAGAATTTAATGAAAGTACGGCCTTAAGCGGCTTGCTTAAAACCGATGAAGCCCTTTCAATTCAGCGCAAAATGTTAGCAGAAACCTCCAGCGTAGCCTTAGAAGCAAAAAATGCCGAAGCTCAATTTGATTTAGCGCAATCGTATTACGAAATCGGCAATACATTTTTTCGGCGTCAGGAACTGAAGGCTGCGGCTGAAAATATTAGTCAGGCAATTCAAATTTATTCACAAATTATCAGAGCGGATGCGAGCAATGTTGAAGTCCAGAAATATAAATTTGAAGCGCAAATTAAACTTGGGAATATTAAACTTGCGGAAAAGAATATCAGCCTCGCGAAAGAAATTTACGACACGGCATTCAAAGAAATTCAAGCATCCTCAGCTGGAAAAAATACTGATTATCTGCAATTTGTAGAAGGCGTAATTCTCGAAAAAATCGGAGATACAGTAGTTTTGCAAAACGATCAGGAACACGCCCGTGCTCACTATCAAAAGGCTATTCAAATCTGGAAATTAAAAAACGCGTCGCCAACAGAACACGGCTACAGCGCTGCGAAACTAAACTATTTACTTGAAAAAGCCGCACGGTAAATTATTCAAAATTTTAATCATGCCTGAAATCATCGAACAGCAACTCACCCATCAAACAGCATCGTATTTTGACTTATACATTCCTGACGGGAGTCAGCCAAAGCCTTTAATCATTGCGCTTCACGGCTACGGCGGAGATAAAACCTCGATGATGCGGATGATGCGCAATATTAATGAAAAGGATTATGTTATTGCCTGCTTGCAGGGGCCGCATCAGCACATGATTTTGCCTCCACCAGTGGATAAACCGGGTATCGGCTTCGGCTGGCTGACGAATTTCAAACCCGAAGAATCTGTCGCGCTTCACCATCAAAATGTCTCAAAAATGATTGAAGATTTAACTTTGCGCGGAGCAGCCGATGCGCAAAATATTTTCCTACTGGGATTTTCTCAGGCCGTTGGTGTTAATTTTCGATTTGCCTATACACATGCAAATTTACTGCGCGGTGTGATTGCAATTTGTGGTGGAATTCCGGGCGATTGGAAAACGGAGGGGAAATACAGCGGAGAGGATTTAGATGTGCTGTATATCGGGACGGAACGCGATGAATTTTATCAGCCAGAGATGATCAAAAAATTCAGCGAATCGTTACAATCTCGTGCCAGATCAGTAGAGCTGCAAATGTTCGATGACCTTCATAAAATACCCAAAGCGTCCTACCAGACGATTGACGCCTGGATCAAACGTAAAGCACTGGGAGCACCCTAAACCGGGAAGGCCTTAAACTGGGAACGCCCGCATCCTGCGGGCGAGCCGTGGCGAGCAAATTAACTGCGATGAAAATTACGACTTGTGTGAGGCTCGCCCGCAGGATGCGGGCGTTCCCAGTTTAAGACGCTCCCTCAGACCTTAATTTCCCTCCATTTTCCACGCCAAAACGCGAGCATGCCAACTACCGCGACCATTGATTCAGCAATCGGAATCGCCCAAAAAACGCCACGCGCTTGCATCCCGACATGGATTGAAAGCCAATAGGCAAGCGGGATTTGAAACAACCAATAACAAAACAAATTGATAATTGTGGGAGTGTACGTATCACCCGCGCCATTAAATGATTGCACCATCACCATTCCCCAGGCATAGAAAACATATCCATAACTTGCAATGCGCAAGCACTGTACGGCAAATGGAGTCACGTTCGGTTCACTGGTGAAAATACCCACGAGAGGTTCAGCGAAAATAATAAAAATCAGACCTATGCCGCCAAGAAAAATCATGTTGCTGAAGCCTGCCATCCAGACAGATTTCTCAGCCCGGTCAGGCTTCCCTGCGCCAAGATTCTGACCTACTAATGTCGCTGCCGCATTGCTCATTCCCCACGAAGGTAAAATTGCAAAAATAATGACACGGAGCGCTACGAAATATCCGGCAATAGCCGCGCTCCCAAACTGTGAAATCAGTCGCGCCATCGCGATCCAACTGGCTGTCCCGATAAAATACTGGAACATCCCGCCCATTGACAGAACGAACATCGAACTCATTAACTTAAAGTCCGGTTTGAAATGTTCAGCCCGAAGTTTTAATCTTCCGCGCCCATTTACTAAACTCCACAATTGATAAGCGACACCAACGCTTCTGCCAATCGTTGTCGCCACCGCTGAACCTGTGACGCCCCATTCAGGAAATGGCCCTAACCCAAAAATAAAGCACGGATCAAGAATTAAATTGATGATGCTCGCCATCCATAAAGAACGCATTGCCAGCGTAGCATCACCCGTCCCACGAAAGCAGGCATTGATGATAAAAAGCATCATGATCAGGACATTGGTCCCAAAAATGATCACGCCGTAATTCGTACCGACAGAAATCACTTTAGGATCGGCACCCATCAAATGCATGAGTAATGGAGTGGCAAAGATTCCTAACACCGCAATTGGAATCGAGGTTAGCACCGCCAGCCATACAGCCTGGGCAGCAGCGTGCGCAGCTCCCTCTTCGTCTTTTTCCCCTGTGCGGCGGGCAACGATGGCGGTGGCTGCCATACTTAACCCAAGCCCGATCGTGAAGACGATGGCTAACAAAGATTCAACGATACCAACAGTCGCCATAGCCTGAGTAGCGTTTTCTTTGACTCGCGCAACGTAAAATAAATTGGTCAGTCCGAAGAATGATTCGAGTACCAGTTCCAGTACCATAGGAACCGATAAAAGAAATATCGCTCGTCCAATACTCCCTTCGGTAAAATCACGATGCGTCCCGATCAGAGCTTCTCTAAGCGTTGCGATTAATCCCTGATTTAACTGCGTTTCTGAACTTTCCATTCACTTCCTGAATTAGAGCATTTTTTTTACTATCACCGTGATCATACCAGAATCTTTACCACACATACTTTCCGGCGCTAATAATATCACCAGCAACTTCTTCTGAAATTCGGATTCGGTCAATTGCATCAAAATTAATCAGGGCTTTCAATTGAGCAATCAATTTTTTATCCAACTGAAGATACGCAGATAACGATTCTAAATTAAGTGCGATATTTGCAAGAGCATTAACTGTATAAAGTACAACTAATCGCTTCGCGTTATCAGACTGAAAGTTTTCCGCGGGGTGATTTTTTTCCAGTCTGAGCATCGCGCTTTCTATCGCAAACGCTTCCATCAGGATTTCTGAGACGGCGGCGGCGGTTTGCTGCTCTTCTCGAATCTTTGTTCCAAGCTTTGTCTCAACTAATGACAGTAGAATCGTTGTGAGTGCCTTGACGCGCTCACTGACCATTTTTAAATAATCCGCCTGATTACTGTCGATGCTTAGCGGCGCTTCTGCTAAATATTTATGGGCGAGTTCCGATAAAGAAATGTGGCTTTTCTGAATATATTTTAGTAGTCTGGCTGCAATGATGGTTCGGTTAATTTCATTCGTTCCTTCGTAAATTCTCGTAATTCGCGCATCACGGTAAGCGCGTTCAATCGGGTATTCAGCCGAATATCCGTAACCGCCGTGAATTTGTAAAGCTTCATCAACGACAAATCCTTGCGCTTCGCTAGTCCAGACTTTAATGATTGAGCACTCAACCGCGTACTGCTCAATCACTTTCAGCAACGCCATCGAATCTTCACCATTGATTTCGTTAAGCGAATTATCAACCATTCCGAGTGTTCGCCAGACCATCGCATCGCCGACGAAAATCTTCATTGCCATCTCAGCGATTTTCTTTTGAATCATTCCAAACGAAGCAATGGGTTTCCCAAATTGATGACGATTACGGGCGTACTCAATGGCAGTATTCAAAGCAATTTTTGCAGAGCCAAGATTTCTGGTTCCGAGCTTCAATCGTCCGAGATTTAAAATATTGAATGCGACCAGATGACCATTGCCAACTCCTCCAAGTACGTTTTCGACAGGCACTTTCACATCATTCAAAACCAACGCAGTCGTCGAACTTCCATCGAGTCCTAATTTTTTTTCTTCGTGCCCGCTCTCGACGCCAAAATCTCGTTCGACAATAAATGCGGTAAACTTCTCACCATCAACTTTTGCAAAAATTGTAAAAACATCGGCGATACCGCCATTAGTGATCCACATCTTCCGACCATTTAAAAGATAATGTTTTCCATCCGGTGTCAGCATAGCTTTCGTCTTAGCCGCCAATGCATCTGAACCCGAATCAGATTCGGTTAAGCAATACGCAGCAACCCATTCACCTGAAGCAATTTTCGGCAGATATTTTTCCCGTTGCTCATCTGTTCCAAAGAATAAAATTGGAAAAGTTCCAATGGCTGTGTGAGCGCCGAGGCTGGCGCCGAATGAAGGCATCAAGGAAATTTGTTCACCAACATAAGCTGAACTTACTTTATCCAATCCAAGCCCGCCAAATTTTTCTGGGATGTCAATTCGTAGCAAATCAAGCTCTCCGGCCTGACGTAATAAATCGCGTGTCACCTGCCAATTTTTCCCATAAATCTCATCGGCTTTAGGGAGTACTTCACGGCGCATAAATTCAGAAGTTACTTCGCCAATCATGCGTTGCTGCTTCGTTAAATCTTCGCGGGTGAAGATGTCAGCAGATTGCGTATTTGAAAATAAAAAACACTGGTATTGATGGTTCATATCGCCTTTATTGTTTGATGGCATATCCGATGTACCCGATCAGTTTTGAACGTGTAAACTTAAACCGAAAGGTATCTTCGACTTCGCCATAGTCGAGCAGGTGCCAAAACGAATTGTGAAAGATGACGGGGTTCAATCCTCGAATTTGCTTCACGACTAAGGAGCTTTCCTCGCAAAAATTTATCAGCTCCGATGGCTTGATAAAATTCTTAAGCACATGCAAATTCTTTGGCGTATTCCGTACGACTAACTCAACGCCCTTGATGCCAAAAAGCCACGAAATAAAATTACGATTAAAGGTATGGAAAAAAAACATTCCGCCTTTGATCAAGACGCGCGAGGCCTGTGCGATCACTAGATCAGGTCGGTCTACATGCTCAAGAAAATCCATGGCGGTCACCACCTGAAAACTATTCGAAGCATAGTGCAGGTCTAAGGCGTCGCCCTGTAAATAATGAACACTTCCGGTCGAATCAAAATGACGGGCAATTTCCAAACTCTGCGCCGAAGCATCAAGTCCGGTAACATTGAATCCATGCTTGGCCAATTCATTGGAAAGAAAACCGCCTCCACAGCCGAGGTCGAGCACGTTAGGGGTTTTGTTTGGAAATGTGGCGCGGATTTCAGAAACGATCCAGGGATTTCGCGCCCGCGATTCAGCTCGCAATAGCGCGACTGGATCATCTTTTGCAGTGTACCAACGGTCACCAAGCTCGTGGTAAATTTCGTTATTTACCTCGTTAGATTTGAGGGTCTCCATCGAATATTCCAATAAATCAACTGATACAATCCACATCCAAAAATCATCAGACACCCGACCATTAACTGATAAAACTCCCAACCATCATACGAAATCAGACGATGAATTTCGCCTGGAGATTTCGCATACCAAAGTAATCCGGCGGCAATTAATACTAGCGGGTGAAGCACAAACAAAAGTGCATGAAGCCAATGTTCTCCTGATTCACAATATTTTTGATGCTGCCATTCATCTTTGGTAATAAAGATCGTCGAAAAGATTCCGAGTATCGCATAGACCAGAAGATTTGTGGAATTAGGCTGAGTCAATAACAACCACACCAGGCAAATTAATACCGTCAGCGTATCAAGCGGATGGCCAACCCTTTCCCATCTTTGTAAGATTCGGCGGCGATGATAATAAAGCTCATCAAACGCCATACAAAGCACCTGTAAAATAAACGGAATTAATAAAAGTCGAGAACTTAACATTAAGCTAAAATTGATTTGACTATCTCTCCGTGTACATCTGTGAGGCGAAAATAACGGCCTTGAAATTTATAAGTTAAGCGCGTGTGATCAATCCCTAAACAATGAAGGATCGTCGCGTTCAGATCATGCACGTGGACGGGATCACGAACGACGTTATAGCTAAAATCATCCGTTTCACCGTACGTCATTCCCCGTTTTATTCCACCGCCCGCCATCCATATCGTGAAAGCTCGCGGATGATGATCGCGTCCGTAATCAATGTCGGTTAATTTCCCTTGAGAATATACAGTCCGCCCGAATTCACCGCCCCAGACAACTAAAGTATCATCCAGCATGCCGCGCTCTTTCAAATCCATCACAAGAGCTGCTGAAGCTTGATCTACATCGGGAGCAACCTTTCTCATATTACTCGGAAGCGATCCGTGATGATCCCATCCGCGATGAAATAACTGAATAAATCTGACGCCGCGCTCTGCTAATCGGCGCGCCAAAATGCAGTTCGCCGCAAAGCTACCCGGCTTACGCGACTCTGCGCCGTACCTCACAAAAGTAGCTTCTTTTTCCTTCGACAAATCCGTCAAATCCGGCACCGAAGATTGCATTCGAAAAGCCATTTCATATTGTGCAATGCGAGCTGTAATCTCAGGATCGCCGTACTTTTTAGCATTGATCTGATTCAGCGCGCTCAGATCATCCAGGAATTCTCGACGTGAATTTTTGCTAATACCAGGAGGATTTGAGAGAAATAAAACCGGATCGGCTCCGTTATGAAATTTCACGCCTTGATATTGTGAAGGCAAAAATCCGCTGCCCCACAAACGATCATAGAGCGGCTGATCTCCACCATTTTTTCCAACGGAAACCATCGCTATAAAAGCAGGTAAATCTTTGTTCTCACTGCCCAAACCGTACGAGACCCATGAACCTAAACTGGGACGTCCGGCAAGCTGAAATCCGGTCATTGCAAACGTCACAGCGGGATCGTGATTGATCTGTTCGGTATGCATGGATTTGACGAATGTGATGTCATCAACAATTTTTGAAATGTTCGGGAGCAGTTCACTCATCCAAGCTCCGGACTTGCCGAATTGCTTAAATTTAAAAATTGAATTCGCCACCGGAAAACTTGTTTGATGCGCGCTCATTCCGGTCAATCGCTGCCCATTGCGAACTGAATCCGGCAAATTTTCTCCACGCATTTTTTTCAGTAACGGCTTATGATCGTACAGGTCCAATTGAGCCGGGCCACCCGCTTGAAAAAGAAAAATTACACGCTTTGCTTTGGGAGCGAAATGTGGAACGGGAGATGATTGCGCGAATCCATCTGCTTGCAAAAGCGAAGACAGCGCAGCTGTTCCGACTCCCATTTTCTGGAGGAACGCGCGGCGTATAAGATTTATTTCTACTGCTTCATTTGGGTGCATCTCTCCAAATACTCTCCTTTCAATAGTTGCTCATTTTTTACTTGCGATCCCCATTCCGCCACCGTAAGGACGAGTAATGATCTCGAAGTAGTGACCGGAAGGATCAAGAAAATAAACTCCACGTCCGCCATCATTAGTATTGATTTCATTTGGCTTGGTGCAGCGAGGGTCAGCCCAATGCTCAATGCCACGCTCGCGGATGCGTAAATAAGCAGAATCAAAGACATCGTCACTAACTAAAAAAGCATAGTGTTGCGGCGGAAAATCAATCGAAGTTTCGACGTAATCCATCGTGACATTATTATCAAGCGCGACTGCCAAAAAAAAGCCAGACTCCACAGGTTCAGTCAAGCTCAGCATCTCAACAAGAAAATAAGCGGACTCCTGCTTATTGTGTGCGGCAATTATCAGATGATTTAATTGAGTTGTCATGATTAACTCTTATTGCCAGGGAAAAGATATTTCTAGCGGATCGCGAAATTTGAATTCAACATCCCGCTATCCAGAACAATCACCTGCCCCGTCATTAAATCCGAACCTGTAATCACACCCAAAATTGACATTGCGACATCATCCGGTTGAAGCACTTTTCCCAATAACATTTTTCCCGCTCGTTCTTGTAATTTATTCTCAAAATTATCGCCCAAGCCATCTCGCAGCCAGCGCGTATCAATGAATCCAGGCGCAATTGCATTCACGCGAACGAGCGGCGCGAAGACGCGAGAAAGTGTGACAGTTAAATTATTCATCGCCGCTTTCGAGGCGCAATACGGAATGGAACTGCCCGTTCCCGCGACTCCGGCAATGCTGGTAACGTTCACAATGTCACCGGAACCGCTAGCGGTCAGCGCGGCTCTGGCAGCTCTCGCGCATTGAAAAGCTCCGATAACATTGACTTGATAAAGCCTCAACCAATCATCAAGCGCAAGCGCTTCCAGATCATCGTGCGGGACAAAGACTGTCGCTCCGGCATTATTGACCAAGACGTCCAGACGCCCGAATTCATTGACTGCAACGTCCACCATCGCGCGGCATTCGGCGTCATTTGCAACATCGGCTTTGACAGCGATCCCTTTCACTCCCAGCGCAGAAACATCGGCAGCGGTTTTTTCCGCGTCGTCTTTCGAGCGCGAATAATTTATCAAAACCGAACATCCCTGCTCAGCCAATGCCAGCGCAGTCGAACGTCCGACGCCTGTTCCGCCACCAGTTACAATTGCCGCTTTTCCTTCTATTTTCATACGTTCCCTTTTGATTATCGGATTTAAATGTGGATGAAATTACACAAAGTTAACACGAAAGTTTTTACTTTTTTTCGGTCTATTGTCTCGTAATTACTTCGTCCAGGTTGAAGATTAAGCTCATCGTCGAAGCCATTGCTGCCAGTTCAAGCTGATTAAGGTTGCTGGAATTCCGCTTTTCTCCGACGGCTAAAAAATTACTGACTTCTTTTGTATTCGCCTTAAAATGTTCACGTTGCTTATTCAACGAATTTACTAAGACGGACAATTCCTCGATGTTGGGTTGTCGCGAAGTGACCGTCCTAAAGGCAAATCGAAGTTGTGTTTCTACGTTACCACTTTGTTTCAGACTTCGCTCGGCTAACATTCTGGCAGCTTCGATGTACGTCACATCATTCATTAAATTCAACGACTGCAATGGCGTATTCGTTCGCGTGTCACGAACATTACAAAATTCTCTAGCCGAAGCGTCAAAAGCCTGCATCGTCGGAGATAAAATTGTTCGCTTCCAATACGTGTATAAGCTTCGTCGCCATAATCCATCATCCTTCGCTTGTTCGTATCCGGTCATTCCTCCGAAAGCCATGTCTTTATACAGTCCTTCCGGTTGATACGGCTTGACGGATGGCCCACCAAGTTTTTCGACTAATAATCCTGAAGCGAACAACGCCTGATCACGGATCATTTCGGCAGATAAGCGATAACGCGAACCTCGCGCAAGTAGCCTGTTATCAGGGTCACCCTGCAATAATTGCGGTGTCAATTTGGACGATTGACGATAGGTGGCGGAAGTGACGATAAGGCGGAGGAGAGCTTTGACGCCCCAAGCTTTCGATTGCGGGTTGCGGAGGGCGGATTGCGGCTCCGTTCTTAATTCCCCATTCCGCAATCCAAAATCCGAAATCTGAAATTCAGTAGCAAGCCAATCCAACAACTCCGGGTGCGAAGGTAGTTCACCCTGCGATCCAAAATCTTCAGAAGTCTTCACAATTCCTGTCCCAAAAATCATTTGCCAGAACCGATTCACTGCGACTCTGGCAGACAATGGGTTTTCATCACTCACGATCCAGCGCGCCAAATCTAACCGATTCGGAACTTTATTTGTAGGCGCGGCGATGAGCAGTTTTGATGATTGTAACGCTGCGGGAATTCCGCGAAAAACCTGTTCACCGGGGGCATCATACGCGCCTCGTTTGAGCAAAAATGCGGGACGCGGTTCCGCCAATTCCTTCATCACCATAAGCGTTGGCAGAGCGTCTTCAAACTTTTGCAGCTCTTGTTTTTTCTCGGCTAATTTTTGAAATTCTTTTTGTAATTCATCGGAGGCGGCTAGCGTCAGAAATGCCTGTTTTATTTTTTCAGATTGCGCCTGAGTTCGCCGAACCTGAGGAATAACGGCAATTTCACCCAATGAATCCGCACATGCAAGTGTTTCGATTTCTTTTTCATTCAGCTTTCGACTGTACATCCGAACTTCGTCAATCGCTCCTTTGAACCGAAAATCAGGGCCGCCTCCGGCTCCGATTTTCAGCGTATTATTTTTGCCCCACAACGAAAGAAAAAAGCTGCGCTGAATAAAATTCAGTTTTTGCTTTTCTCCGTTTACGTAAATGTTTACGCGGCCATCGTTCTGCGCTAATCCATCGAAAGTTACGGCGACGTGATACCACTGTTTGACGGGTAATTTATTTTCCGTCTCAATTCGATAAGCATCCTCGCCCCACCGAAAAATCATATTGAAATTGATTTTTCCATTTAAGAAATATAAACCGTAACCTTCCGCACGCGGTACATTATTTTCCTTTTCCGCAGGCGCGTCACTGACCTTTGTAATGATCGAACCGCTCTGTTCTAATTCAGGATAAAACCACGTCGAAATCGAGAATCGTTCTTTGTAATCGCTACTCGTATTCTTGTACCGAAAGTCAGCATGAATTCCGGCGTCAAAAAATATTTTACCGTCAAAAACAGTTCCCTGTCCCACCGGAGAATTCAAAAAAATCGGATTTCCATTTTTCCATCCAATCGGAAAAACTGGATCAGGTTCATCCTTTTTCTTATCAAACGTATCGTGATAGCTACGCTCAGATTTATTGAAAATTGGCGTGCTATTTTCATCCAGCGAATGCCTTACAATTAATTGATCTTCCGGAAACCAGTGCTTGATCGAAGAATCCGCCAATGTTTTTTCCCAGGCTTTTTGAGAAGGCTGCGCTACATCCATCAATAGATTCACAGCCGTTTCCTGGACTTTAACTTCATCTTTTAATTTCTGTAATTGCTTTTGCTGCTGTCTGGTTGGCGCCTTCATGATCGGCGGAGAATTTCCCTGATCGAACGAATGCCCATCCTCTGGAATGCTATTGAAATAAGCTCCGAATTGATAAAATTCCTTCTGCGTAAACGGATCGTATTTATGATTATGGCATCGCGCACAGCCCAGCGTCAGCCCCATGAACACTGTCGAAGTTGTATCAATGCGATCAACCACATATTCGTTGCGATACTCTTCCGGGACTAATCCGCCTTCAGCATTCATGCGATGATTGCGATTAAAGGCCGTGGCGATTTTTTGATCGAGCGTTGCGTTCGGTAATAAGTCCCCAGCTAATTGTTCAATCGTAAATTCATCAAAAGGCTTGTCAGAATAAAATGCTTCGATGACCCAGTCACGCCAACGCCAGGCTTCGCGATTTCCATCTACCTGATAGCCGTTAGTATCGGCGTATCGCGCCGCATCCAACCACCGATACGCCATCCGCTCCCCAAATCTAGGAGAAGCCAATAATTTATCTACAGCCTTCTCGTATGCGTTATCAGACGCATCATTTTTAAAGTTTTCAATTTCTGCGATCGTCGGCGGCAGGCCTGTCAAATCAAGCGTGACACGCCTTACTAGGGTTGCGTGATCTGCTTCTGGTGATGGTTCAAGACCTTCTTTTTCGAGCCGCGCCAGGATGAAATTATCTATCCCGTTTCTGACCCAATTTTTATTTTTTACACTTGGGAGTTGGGGGTTTACTGGTGGCACAAATGACCAATGCTGTTGCCATTTCGCACCTTGTTTGATCCATTCGGTTAATAACTGCTTTTCCTGATATGACAGTTTCCTCCCTGAAGTTGGCGGAGGCATTTGCTCATACTGATCGGTTGAATTGATGCGACGAATTATTTCACTTAGTTCAGGATGACTTGGAACAATGGCCTTCGCTCCTTGACCTAAATCAATCAGCGCGGCGGCCTCTGAATCCAAACGTAATCTTAATTTTTTGGCAGGCGCATCCGGCCCGTGACAAGCCCAGCATTTATCAGACAAGATCGGGCGAATATCTCGATTGAAATCAATTGTGGATTGCTGTGCTGAAGTTGTTTGAATGAAGAAAGTGGAAGCTGAAATCAGCCCGCAAGATAGAAGCAGAAAAATTAGCTTAGTGACACGAGAACTATTTTTCATAACAAAAATCCAGATGTTTCCTATAAGCGCACTTCGGTAATCGGCGGAAATCCGTGTTGTTCACGTCCCACCGGGCCATCGTGTTTGGCGGTGACTTTATAAATTTCATAACGTCCATCGGCAGCGGCAGCGGCAACCCGAGTTCGAATCGAATCCATCTCATCATTCGTCATGGGGACAAATTCGCTGGCGATTTTAAGATTTTGATTCAGGTCGTCAACGTTCAGAATTCCAGTAATCGTGGTCGCGACGGGAAGGCTCATCGCGTAACGTAATCCTTCCTCGGCAGTATAAATCCCCTCGCGCACCATTTTTCCGTTCCCGGCAAAAGTCTTCATTCCCAGTGCCGCGATTCCCTGTTTAATTAGCTCTGGTAACACTCTTTGCTCAAAGCTTAGAAACGTTCCATCCAGAATATTCAAGGGCATTTGACACGTATCGAACGGATATTCGTACGCCAACATTTTCAAATGGACGTCAGGATTTTTATGACCAGTAAAACCGGTAAAACGAATTTTACCGTCGCGCTTAGCCAGTTCCAGGGCTTCGAGTACACCGTCGGGCGCGTGGTGCAATTCGGGGTCATTGTAATAAACAACTTCGTGAATTTGCCAAAGGTCTAAATAATCCGTTTTCAGACGTCGCAAAGAATCTTCAAGCTGTCGCATCGCTTCATGTTTATCGCGACCGTGCGTACAGACTTTCGTCATTAGAAAAACCTGTTCACGTCGCCCCACCAGCGCTTCCCCCATTAGCTCTTCGCTACGTCCATCGTGGTATTCCCAGGCATTATCCATAAACGTGATGCCTGCATCGATTGATTGCTGACATAGATCAATGGCAGTTTTTGGTTCCTGAATTGTACCTAGATGGTAGCCTCCAAAACCGAGGCACGAAACCTCTTCTCCAGTTCGTCCAAGTTTTTTTGTCGGAATATTCATACGTATCTTGTCATGTTAATTTTTTTCTTTAGAAACTTGACCGAACAAAGTCGCAACGACCGAACGTGATCCACCGTGATTGCGATGTTCACCCAGATATATTCCCTGCCAGGTTCCTAGCAACAATTTCCCATTGCCTACCGGAATCGTCAACCCTGCTCCGAACAATGAAGATTTTATATGAGCCGGCATATCGTCTGCGCCTTCATAATCGTGTTCGTAATATGGCACATTTTCAGGGATAATTTTGTTTATATGACGTTCTAAATCACCACGAACGTCAGCGCTTACATTTTCATTAATGGTGAGCGAAGCTGAAGTATGCTGAATAAAAAGATGCAGAAAACCGACTTCAATTGAAGCTAGTTCCGGCAGATATTCGAGGACTTCGCGGGTGACGACATGAAAACCGCGGGCACGTGAATTGAGCGTAATAATTTTTTGGATCCAAATCATTTACTTTCCATTTTGCAACTGATGTTTTAGTGCAATTGTTTATTTTGAGAATTTACGTCCTTGTTATTCCTGATGATCTGATTGTACCTCAGCCAACAATCCTGTTACACTCCATATTTATTACTTTTCAAGTAAATGATTACTAGCAAAGTTGCCTCTCGACATCGGGACCAGACTCTCCCAGTTTATTCCTTATGCCGTCTGTATTTATTCAACATCGCGGCTAACAAAGGAAGCTCCAGTCAGACAAATCGAAATCCAACAAACATCAATCAATGCCATACACCCCCGCCTAAGCGGTGAGCCTGACGTTCGTGTTGCCGTCAAATGAAGAATGAATGTAACGTTGATTTTTAATAGGAAACGAAAGATGAAAATTTTACTCTACAACCCGGATAACGGGATCACGAAAAACTACATGCCTCATTTATGGATGTTTTTATTACAATCACTGACGCCACCAGAACATGAAGTCATCTTGGTTGACGGCAATGCCCAAGCCATGAACGAAGTAGAACTCGTCGCGTTCGCTCGCGAACAAGGTATCGGATTGGTTGGAATTGGTGCAATGACCAGGCTGGTTGCGAAAGCCTATAAGATGGCTGACGCCCTGCGCGCCGCGGGATTCCTCGTCGTCATGGGCGGGCCTCACGTGACGGAAATTCCCGATGAAGCCCTCGGTCGTGATGGCGGTAAACGCCATGCTGATGCCGTCGCCCTCGGCGAAGCAGACGAAACCTGGCCTCTCATCATCGCTGATGCTGTTCGCGGTGAACTCAAAGATATTTATCAACCCGAAGTTGATCCGAAAGGCAAGGATAAAAAACCTAACCTGCAACCATATCCAGAAATCCCCTGGGATAAACTTGACCTTGACCAGTTCAATCTAGTACCCAATTTCCTACGCCCATTATTGCAAAGGGTCGGTGGGGGCTGGGGCAAATTCCATCTGATCCCAGTAGAAACCGGACGGGGCTGTCCCTATGGTTGTGAATTCTGTACAGTCACAGGATTTTTCGGAGATTCCATCCGTTTCCGCACGAATGAAAGTGTCGTGAACGAGCTGCTTCGGCTTAAGGCACGAGCCAAAAAAGAAAACGGACAGGTCGCCGTATTTTTTATTGACGATAATCTTGCAATTAATATTAAACGTACTAAATCTTTACTGCGCGACATCATCGCCGCAAATGCTCAGGTTAATTGGGTAGCTCAAATCAGTGCCAATCTTTTGCGCGACGAAGAACTCGTCGACCTGATTGCGGAATCCGGCGGCAAATGGGTTTTCATTGGAATGGAATCCATTGATCCGGTAAATTTGAAGGAAGTAAATAAAGGCTTTAATAAACCTGATGAATACGCCGCCGTGCTTAATCGCCTGGCACAACGTAACGTTTACTGCATAACCTCATTTATTTTCGGGATGGACAATGACACGCCCGGAGTCGCTGAACGCACACTTGAACAAATTCGCAGCTGGCCTCCCGGACTCCCTGTTTTCGGGCAGTTGACGCCCTTCCCTTCAACTCCTCTGTATGATCGGCTGGAAAAAGCAGGACGCCTGACACGTCCAAAACATTGGATGGATTTTGCTCCATTCGAGATGGCGCATACTCCATTGAAGATGACGATCCCTGAGGCAAACAAAGAAGTCAGACACGGCTGGACATCTTCTTACAGCCCTGAACGCACGGCGCACGCGATTCAATCCATCAAGGATCAACCTGTCGGATACGCCATCGGACATCTCATCGCTCGGCTGTTTTTCCGTGGGATATACTTCCCACAAATGGGAAAAATGGCGTGGTTTAAAGTAATCGGTGAAAATCGTCATACAATCTATAAATTAGTCAAAGAGGCCTTCGGAGCCTGGCGACAGTCACGTAGAAATAAGCCTGAAATAATCGCTGCCGAAATTAATTCAGAATTTTGATAAAAAAGCCCCTGCTACGGGGCTTTTTTAAAGTATCGCAGGCTGGACACCTACGATACTTTTTAAGATTTGCAATTGAAGCTTTAACATGGTAAAAAAATAATTCATACTGATTTGTGCTTTTATACCTATAGTCCCACTAAAAAAGCATAAATTCTAAATGTTAGTGAAGATCCCGTTAGAGGATCAACCCCTTTTCCTTACCTACCCTGCCAAGGGTGAATTTGCTGAGCCTCACAACATGGTGTGCCTCTGGCAAACAACCCCTAGGCGATTCTAATTTTTTAGCGAATATGCTGATAGTGGTTATCGTAACTGCCGTCCTGGCTATTTTCGCGAGTGCAATCATTAACGAATTAAGGAGTAGTATGTTTACAAAAAATAATCCCCCAGCGAGAGCTTTGTCTGCGAATCACTGGACTTTTCGACTTAGTGCAATTGTATTGGTCATCACCGCAACATTTCTTTTCAGCTTTTATTTGACTCCCCTCTCACATGCCCAATCGGGAGCGGCGCTGGACAGCGAAGAACAGGCTTTTCTTGTCTTAATTAACAATTACCGACAACAAAATGGACTAGGCACCTTACAAGCTTCAACCTCACTCAATACAGCAGCCGATTGGATGAGTAATGACATGGCGCAGAAAAATTATTTCAGCCATACCGACAGCCTGGGACGTGATCCATTCACTCGGATGCGCGCTTTTGGATATAACTACAATACCTACATGGGAGAAAATATCGCCGCTGGATACAGCGACGCGGCAAGTACCTTTAATCAATGGAAAAATTCTCCCGGGCATAATCAGAATATGCTTAACCCCAACTACAGAGTGATCGGTATTGGACGCGTTGCTAACTTAAGCGCGACTTATCGTTATTATTGGACGACCGACTTTGGCGGTTATGTGGACAGTGTTGCTACGCCAACTCCAACACCTGTTCCAACTCCAACTCCAACTCCAATTCCTACTCCCATCCCCACTCCAATTCCTACGCCAACGCCGACTCCAATCCCGACCACACCAGCAGAAACTGTTTGGTTTAATGATGCTGTCCCGACCGGAGCTGGAATAGGCGGAAATAGCGAAGGCTGGAACTGGATAGCTTCAAATCCTACTCCATTTTCTGGAAGTTTATCGCACCAGTCAGCAGTCGTGAATGGTTTCCACCAGCACTATTTTTCTGGTGCTAGCCAAAGACTTGCAATTGGAACCGGAGAAAAATTATTCACTGATGTGTACCTAGACCCGAGTTTTCCACCAGCTGAAATCATGCTCCAATGGTCAGAAGGAACAACCTGGAAACGAGCTTACTGGGGAGCTAATGTTTTCTTCCCAGGTCAGGAAAGCGTCACGAACAGATACGTCGGCCCGCTGCCAGCAACTGGTAAATGGGTAAAACTCGAAGTCCTCGCCAGCCAATTAGGACTGGAAGGAACCAGCCTTAACGGGATGGCATTTACCCTCTTTAACGGACGAGCTACTTTTGATCGTGCCGGTAAGACTAAATAGTTAGAAAAGCAATCTGAGCAATTCTTAAAAAGTCTCGCCAATGGAAATAATTTATCCATTGGCGAGACTTTTTTGATTTCCAGAGTTACGATTAAGCGGCTAAGAAATGAAGCTCGAACAATAGACAGTATTTACGGATGACTCCAATTTTCGCTAGTCTGAATCGTGAAGCCCCGCTTGATCCGTAAAATCCGCTGTCTATTTCACCTTACTCAGGAACGAAAAAATGATTCGCCCTGCAAATGAAGCTGACGCGCAAGCGATATGCAATATTTATAATCCCTACGTCAGCGATACCATCATTACATTTGAAGAAGAGCCTGTCTCCATGGAAGAAATGACGGAACGAATTCGCGAGACGATCTCTCACCTCCCCTGGGTTATAATTGAAGACGAAGGGCAGGTTGTCGGCTACGCTTATGCGAGTCGCTGGAAATCACGTTGTGCCTATCGTTACTCAGTAGAAACTACGGTCTATCTTTCTACCGCTGCCAGCGGAAAAGGTTTTGGTTCCCTTTTATATGAACACTTAATTGCAGACCTTCGCCAGCGTTCAATCCATAGCCTGATCGGCGGCATTGCACTACCAAATCTTGCGAGCGTGTCATTGCACGAAAAATTTGGCTTTGAAAAAGTTGCCCACTTCAAAGAAGTCGGGTGGAAATTTAATCAGTGGATTGATGTTGGATACTGGGAACTTGTACTCTGAACCAGGAATAAAATATATGCTCAAACCCCGATGGATATTTTCGCTTCTTATCCTTCCCTGCCTCCTTTCGCAGGCTTCGCTTGCGCAAACAAAATACAATCTCGTTTCAATCGTCACCGACGATCAGGCGTTGTGGTCAATTGGCGCGTACGGCAACCACGAAGTGCAAACGCCGAACATGGATCGCCTTGCGCGTGAAGGAGTAAAATTCAACAATGCTTTCGTGACGACTCCGGTTTGTTCGCCGAGCCGCGTCGCGCTTTTCACTGGAAAATATGGAACCGAAGTCGGCATCACGGATTACATTTCCGTCATCGAAGACGACGGGAAAATCGGCTTGCCCGACAGCGCGATCACTTGGCCGCAAGTCCTCCAAAAAAATGGTTATCGAACGGGACTGTTTGGAAAATGGCATCTCGGTTCGGCTCCGAAATTTCATCCAACCAAACACGGCTTCGATTATTTTATGGGAGAATTGCAGGGCGGATGGAATCCGATGAATCCGAAATTTGAAGTCAACGGTCAACGTCAACAATTAAACGGGGCGAGTTCAGATTTGATGACTGACGATGCTGTGAAGTGGATTGAAGCCAATAAAGACAAGCCTTTCGCTGCAGTCATCCATTACCGCGAACCGCATACTCCGTACGGCCCGATGCCTGCCGAAGACTCCGACATCTACAAAAACCTTGATCCAAAAATTCCAGCTTTCAAAGGTTTGGACAATGCGCAAATCAAACAATGGCATCGAGATTATTACGCCGCTGTCCGCGCCGTAGACCGCAATAAGTACCTAAGCAAAATTAATCTGGTATTTTGAGCCAACCTCGACTAATACTTTTTTCAAGGAACGGTATAAGGTTTGACAAGACTCGTAAGCCGATAAAGGAAGCCATTCATACTTGATTTTGCGCCAGAGGATTTCAATCAGATTCAATTCGGGACTA
>JAYTCQ010000003.1:0-22009 GCA_043736395.1 Blastocatellia bacterium
CGCCGCACCGCCTCTTCATAATCTGCCTCACTCAACATCGTGTTTCCTCCTCCTTGCCCATGACTTACCTGACATCTTGGTCACGCGTCTCTATAGGGAATGAAGCGTTGTAGCGCAAATTCAAAATATAGCGACAAATTTAAAATCTGCGCTACAACTTGCAACGTACCAATCTGATAAATTTCAGGTTAGAATCGAACTTGCGATTAGATTTTAACGTTCAATTTTTCAGCATTGATTACGCTACGCCGTAAGAATACTAAGACAGTTATTTAATGTCCTGAATTTCACCTTGAGATTGCATCAAGAAATTCTAAAGGAGTTCTTAAGATGGTTATGCGTATGCCTGTCAATCACTTATACGAATTCGGAACTTTCTCGCTGGATGTGACGGAACGAATATTAAGCTGTGAGGGAAAGATTATTCCGTTAGCCCCGAAGGTGTTTGATACTTTACAAGTACTCGTAGAAAACAGCGGACACCTGCTGGAGAAGGAAGTCTTACTCGAAAAACTCTGGCCTGACACCATCGTCGAAGAAGGCAACCTGACGACGTACATTTCTCAATTGCGAAAAGCACTGGGCGAAAATGGGGATAGCCATTCCTACATCGAAACTGTCCCTCGCCGTGGTTATCGCTTCGTCGCAGAGGTTAAAGAAATCGCTCCCGCCCTTAACGAAATTTCAGTTCACGAATTACCCATTTCAAAATTAATTATCGAGCCGGAAGTTGTTTCGCCGGTTTCTTTTTTGACGGAGTCGGCTCCGATTATCAATCCTCTGCCAACGCCAGTGATTCAGACTCATCAACCAATCAAGAGATTGAGAGCAGGATTTAAAACCTATCTCTTACCTATTCTTGTTCTGGGAACAATTGGAGCCGCCTGGTTCATCGGAAACAAAGGTTTTCCTATCAAAAATTCGTTACCTTTTCAGGATATTAGTATCAGCCGCCTGACCACGAATGGGCGAGTTCCGGTAGCGGCAATTTCGCCAGATGGAAAATATGTTTGTTACATCATCAAAGAGGCGATGAATGAAAGCCTTTGGCTGCGGCAAACGGCGACAACCAGTAACGTCCAGATTATTCCGCCGGAGCAAACACATTATCTGCGCCCAACCTTTTCACCCGACGGAACACAAATCTATTTTGTGAAGTATGAAAAAAATCCAGATGAAAGTGGGCTACAGATTGGTGTGCTCTACAAAATCCCCTCGCTGGGCGGAACACCGCAAAAAATCATTGAAGACGTTGACAGTCACATTACGATTTCACCGGACGGAATACGCATCGCTTTCATCCGAAATTTTCCGGTCGAAAAAGAAAGCGTTCTGATGGTAGCCAATACTGATGGGGCAGAAATTCGCAAACTCAAAGTTCGGAAATTCCCCGAAAATTTCTCCGCCCCTGATGGCCCGGCCTGGTCACCGGATGGAAAAACAATCGCCTGCGCAATTTTCAATAAAGTTGCCCAGGAAAGTTATTTTCAAGTTGGTGGATTCAATGTTGAAAGCGGTACGGAGACTGTGATCAATGATCAAAAATGGCATTGGATGGGACAAATTGCCTGGCTGGAAGATGGCAGCGGATTGATCGCCAATGCCTGGGATTTAAGTGCCAAAGCCATTTCCGATCAGGTCTGGTATCTGCCAACTTCAAAAGGGGAAGCTCGTAAAATTACTACGGATATTAATAATTATAATGGGCTGAGTCTCGCTTCCAATGCAACTTCACTCGTCACCGTGCAATCCACCCGGCTTTCGAGAATCTGGATATTACCCAATGGTAACAGCGCTAAAGCTAATGCGATCACTTCGGGAATCGGCGATAGCTATAGTGAATTTTTGGGTTTGGCCTGGTCTCCTGATGGAAGAATTATATATGGCACACAAGCCAGCGGTAACACCGACATTTGGATCATGGATGCCGAAGGGAAAAATCAACGACAACTCACAACTGATGCGCATTCAGACCTCGCGCCCTCACTTTCACGTGATGGAAATTTAGTTGTTTATGCTTCTTATCGTGACGGAATTCCGCACGTCTGGAAGATGAATTCTGACGGCAGCAATCAACAGCAAATTACGAATGGAAGAGGCGAAACCGAAGCGAGTATTTCACCGGATGGGCAGTGGCTAATTTATGCTGAGGAAGGGCAGGAAACAAAATCTTTATGGAAAGCTTCTATTGGGGGAACCGCTCCTCCGATTAAACTTACCGACCAAATGGCTTCCGCTGGCACTGTTTCGCCGGATGGAAAGTTCATTGCCTGCGCACTCTGGGATCCTCAGAACAAACGAAAAAAGATAGCAATTATTTCTTTTGATGATGGTCATCTCATCAAATTTTTCGATTTGAAAAACCTGCCTCGATTTAACCTTCTGCGCTGGCTTCCTAATGAGCAGGCTCTCTCGTTTATCCTGACTATCAACGGTGTCAGTAATATCTGGAAACAACCGATCAATGGAGGAAATCCCCAGCAAATTACTAATTATCAGGATGATCTGATTTACCGTTTCGGCTGGTCAGTGGATGGCAAACAACTCGCCCTTGAACGCGGAATGACCGTCAACGATATTATTCTAATTCAAAATACAAAATGAAAAGAAGCGCAAAAACGACCTTTTTTGCGCTTCTAAATATTCCTTACGGAACTGCCAATAAAGTATTTTGAGCAGTCGCCTTCACACCTTTTGCTTTATTCGCTAATAACTGCTCATCGGCTTTTACGAGGCCTACTCTTCCAACGTCCCATGAAAGAAAGACGGTTTCAGTTTTGAGATTCCCGTTTTTCTCTTTCGTCCGCGTAAATTGAAGCTTAGCTTGTTGAACAATTGTTCCGGCTGGCATTAAGGCACTATAAATTCGCGCCATATAATATTGTCGTTCAGGTAAACCCAAATCGTGCCGAATGGTATTCACAAAATTCTCACATTCGCCCAGTTCGTTAGGGTCTTCAACGGCATCTCGCAAGTTATAGACTCCGTGAACTAATTCATGTAAAACGTTCATCCCCTGATCGAAGGAATGTCGGACGTCGCGATCACCCATCAGGTGATCATAATCAAAGAAATCGATCACTAACGGTCTGACTTCAATTTCCTGCTTCGTTATCATATTACGAAAGATTGTGCTCTCCGCTAACCGGGCAAAATTGACCTTTTCTGAACGGTCATGGTGTTCCAGCTTGAACAGAATTTTTCCTTCAAGTGCTGACAGCAACAACTTGCGAGCCGCATTTGACCCGCCCACATAGTTCTCTTTATTTCCAATTTCTAAATAATCTGCATCATCAAAATGTAATTCCGCAAAGCCGGTTTTTTCTCGCAAACTTGAGAGAAGTAAATTTAGATATTTTCGCTCCAGGCGATAATTTCCATTACTATTTCTAATCCCTCCACGATATTCAATCACTTCTAATTTTGATTTTTCTCCGGCTTCGGCAGATGAGGCTACCAAGCTTACAAAGATCAATAACGATAAGCCTCCAACGGCTCCTAACTGAAATTTAATTCTAAGCATTTCGTACCTCCAGGAATGTTGTTCAGGCATTCGCAAGGTACTGAAAAAGCAGTCTTAATATCTTGTATTTTCGCTTAAGGAATTATTAAGAATGAGGTGTGAGGTGTCAGGTCATTGGGCCGTATCTGACACCTCACACCTCACACCTGTTTTAAGAATTCAGTTCACTAATTAACACGACATCGTTCAGATAAAAGCCGCGTTCACAGGCGAGATTTTTGCCGTCTTTTGACCAGGCAAAACGGTAGATATGATCGGATTGAAATTTCGTTAATTGCTTCGGCGCTTTGCCATCAATTGGCTGTCCCCAAATATTAGAAACACCATTGCGGGTTTCCACGTACGTCAGCATTTTTCCGTCGGGACTCCAATTCACGAGGTATGGATCGGTAATTGTCGTACCGAACGTAGTCACTTTTTCTTCACCTTGTAATGGAACTATTGCCAGTTTCATCTGGTAGGTTTTTTGTTCCATTTGTAAATGCCCGACCAGTTTCCCATCCGGTGAAATCGAAGGTCGCGTTGAAGTTGTTTTGGTCAACTGAACGGCTTCTCCGCTACTGGATGGAACTTTCCAAATCACAGGAACACCGTTTTGTTCGGCGGAATAAATAATCCATTTCCCATCGGCGGAATAATTAGGTGAATGAACCTGATTGCCATTCGTAATTTTCGTTTGATTCGTGCCGTTGGCATTCATCTGCCAGATATTAAAATCTCCGTTGAGATTAGAAATATAGGCAATAAATTTTCCATCTATGGACACTGTAGGTTGAGCCTCAGCCGAAGACCCCGCCGTCAGTTGACGTTGATTGCTACCATCAGAATTTATCAGCCAAAGATCAGGATTGCCGCTCGCTCTGGAACCAAAAATCAAGCTTTTGTTCGTCAACCACTCAAGCCCTAATCTTTCGCTGTAATGATCAACGCCAACGCTCGCAATTTTGTTGGTAAGGTTTGGGTTTTTGTTATCAATAACCCATAAATTCGAGACTTTTGTTGATTGTGTTGTCACCAATTTATCGGCATTCGCTGACAAACTGATACCGTTGTAATTCCCCAAATCATTGGTCACGCGGCGGGCTTCGCCGATTGGATACGGCATCAGCCAAACCTGATCGGCAAACACCGGCGAATCCTTTTGTCGCGCTACTGCCAGAAATCCATCATTATCTTTTCGCCACGCGATCTGACCAACTTTTGACCAATTTTGCTGCGTCAAAGGAATTTGCTGACCATTGCTGACAACAATGCCAACGACAGTCATGTAATTTCCACGCACGTCCGCGCCTGACACTGCTGTTGCAATGAGCTTGCCATCGGGCGACCACGAAAGACCATCGGATGAATATGTATTCGGCATCGTCGTAATCGCCAGGACACGTTCGTTTTTCCCTTCAGGATTCGCAATCACAATGGCTGTTTGCATTTCGTCAGGATAGTGTCGGACAAAAGCAATTTGCTGACCATCCGCTGAAAACGCGACACTGCTGTCAATGTCATCAAGAATCTTGGTTGGGGTTCCTCCGAGTACCGCAACTTTATATAAAGCCGCGACATTGGCAGGCTTTGGATACGCCACATAATAAAGATAATTTCCGTCCGGTGAAAAAGTCACTCCCTGATATTCAATTTCCGCGTCCGGTACAATCTGCATATTGCCGGCGGTTGTGACCTGTTTGATCCAAATACTTTGCTTCCCTGATTCATCCTGCACAAAAGCGACGTATTTCCCATCCGGTGAAAGCGCAGGATTCAGGGATTTACCATTCGTTGTTAATTTCGTAATACTCGCGCGAATCGCCGCAGGCACAGGCTTCACCAGCAGTTTCTGAAAAAAGCTGACCGCGCCAATCAGCACAAAAGCTGATAGAAAAACTGCGCCGTACTTTCCGACTGAAAACGACAGAGGTGAAGGCTTTGTATAATTCGTTCGAGGAACCAAACTCGACATCGCGAATAAAGAATTTAATTGAACATTTGGTGCGGAAACTTCCGGTGCGATCAGAGCTGGCGGAGGATTTTCTTCTGCCTTATTTTCGATGTGCGCGTGAAACCGATAGCCGCGTTTCGGGACTGTTTCAATGTAACCAATACCATGGCTATCTTCGCCTAACACTTTTCGTAATTGAAAAATATATTGCGTCAGACAGCTTTCTTCGACGAAAGACTCAGGCCAGATTTGCGTCATGAGAAAATCTTTCGTCAGCAGCCGACCTCGATTTTCAATCAATACCAGCAGCGTATCAAAGACTTTAGGCGGCAGCGGAATAGCTTGCCCCTCACGAAAAAGCTGACGTTCACAAACGTCTAGTTGAAAATCATCGAATTGATAAACTTGCTGGTTGAGATTTTCCATGATGACTACCGCACATCAAATAAAAATCAAACTACTCCAGACGAGTAGTTTAGTTTTTGCTGACTTTTGAAATATTCAGGCACGTCGGGCACGCGCTATAATTTGATTTACATCAAGAATGATGAACTTCATTGTTACTAACGGAAGCGCTTAGTAAAAAGTTCAAATCATTAATGTATGGGGAAATATATGGGGAAAAACTTTCGGCACTTAGTTACTAACATTGAGCGCCTAAAAAATCCACTATATTTTACACCCTTCCTGAAATCATAAAAAATAAGATTTCATTTCCACGACAACTTATTTTTTATAAATTCTCGTTAGTTCCCAACCCCTCAAGAAGTTCTTAATTTTCTCTTTATACAAATTAAGCCTAGCAAATTCAATTAGTTGATCTCCTTGGCAACAACAAGGCACAGCCCTTGCCAATAACACTTAGTGAAACGTCGCGCCCGGTCGTGTCATTTTCTAAATTAGGAGATCCATTATGAAAACGTTCAATTTAACTAAGAAAATAACAGGCATTATTTTATTATTAATTTTTTCTTCATCCGGTACTTTCAGCCAGCAAACGACAGGAAACGTCCGCGGTGTGGTCAAAGACCCGACTGGCGCCATTATCCCAAATGCCAAAGTCACCATCACTGACAAAAAAACCAATAACACTTTCACTTCACAATCGTCCGGGGACGGCGAATTCAGATTCGGAAACCTGCTCGTTGGTGAATATCAAATCACAGTTGAATCCGCGAGCTTCAAAAAATTAACGCTCAATGATGTCCGCGTGGTTCTGAATCAAACCACTGACGTCGCCGCCATCTTGCAAGTCGGAATTCAAAGTGAATCCGTCGAAGTTTCTGCCGAAGGCGCAGAACTGGTGCAAACAACGACGACAAATTTGTCTAAAAGCTTCAATACACGTCAGGTAGAAGAACTCCCTCAAACATCCATTACAACGGCGAACTCCGCAAGTTCCGGAATTTATAACTTAGCGTTACTTTCTGCGAACGTGTCCAGCAGCGGCGGCCTTGGATTAGGCACGGGAGGATCGGTCGGAGGTCAACGTCCACGCAACAATAATTTTATCGTGGACGGCATTGATAATAACAACAAAAGCATTTCCGGTCCGGCGGTTTATGTCTCACCTGAAACCGTTTCAGAGTTTTCCGTGCTGACGAATCAATTTTCGGCGGAGTTTGCGCGATCCACTGGCGGACAATTTATCATCGCTTCAAAAAGTGGTTCCAATGAATTTCACGGAGCAACATACGGATTTTTCCGCAATCGTTATTTGAATGCGCTCGACACCGCTCAGAAAAATGCTGGCGTCGTTCGTGAAGAAAATGTTTCCGGTACATCGTTTATGCCGCGCTACGATTTCGCGCGTTACGGCGTCAACGTTGGCGGGCCGCTGATGCTGCCGCGTTTTGGTGAAGGTGGAAAACCTTACCTGAGTGGCAGAGACAAATTATTTTTCTTCGCGAGTTACGAAGGCTTAGGAATTGGCAACGCGGCAGCTCCGGCAGGACTGACTTCGCCGACGGCAGCAGGCATCACGTTGCTCGATAATCTGGCTGGATTGAATAAACCGAACCTGGCGATCTTCAAGCAATACGTTCCCGTTGCAGCCAGAAATGATGCCGGAACAATCACCGTTGCCGGAACACAGATTCCAGTCGGCAATGTTTCCTTCGACGCTCCGAACTGGACGAACCAACGCAATTTTGTCCTCAACCTTGATTACACCCAGAGCGAACAAACACAGCATCATTCGCGCTTTATTTATAATCGCCTGCGGGCAATTAATAACTTCGCAACCCTGCCGGTCTTCTTCAATCTGAAGCCAACCGACGGGCGATTATTTTCATACACACTCATTCACGCTTTCACGCCAAAACTAACGAACGAAACCCGTGTCGCGTATCGTCGTTATCTGGATAATACGCCCGCACCGGACATCAAATTCCCACTCGCCGGATTTGATTCTTTCCCGAATTTGGGGCTGAAAGATTTAGGCATAGACATCGGGCCTGACCCGAATTCTCCACAGGATAATGTCGAGAATAATTATCAATTAGCCAACAATCTTTCCTATCTCGCGGGTAATCATTCGCTGAAATTCGGTGCGGACGTTCGCAAGCTGATTTCTCCGCAAACATTCGTCCAACGTTCACGCGGGGATTATCAGTACAGCACGACAGATCGCTTCCTGCGCGACCTCAATCCGGATTTTTTATCGGAGCGAAATGTCGGTGCGTCAAAATATTATGGCGATCAGATTTTATTCTTCGGCTTCGCGCAGGATGAATGGCGCGTCCGTCCGAATGTGACGTTAAATCTCGGCTTGAATTACGTCTATCAGCAAGTTCCCTTCGGAGCCGGATTGCAAACCAAAAATGCGATTTCCAGCGTTCCCGGTCTCATCGAATTCGGGAAACCCAAAGCGAAAAAAAAGAATTTCGGCCCACGCATTGGTTTGGCTTATTCACCGAACTTTGATTCCGGTTTATTTGGAAAAGTTTTTGGCAGCGGTGGCAAAAGCTCAATCAGAGCGGGCTTCTCAATGGCGTATGACGTCATCGTAGATAATCTCTACATTCTTTCAAGCCCGCCACAGGCACAGGTCACGATTGATGCTCCGCTCACGCCTGACTCCACAAATTTTCTCACGAATGGTGGAATTCCAAATACAGTTCCGGCAGCTAACGCAACTGCTGCGCAAACGCGAGCCGTAACCAGCGCCTGGATTCCAGATCAACAAATTCCGTACGCGATTTCTTACAGCTTAAGTTATCAGCGTCAGTTCCAAACCAACTGGTCGTTAGAGCTGCGGTATCTGGGAACACGCGGAGTTCATTTGCCGACGCAAAATCGTCTAAATGTGCAACCTCGAATTACTGACAGCAGTTTTCTGCCAACGTATTTTGCACGACCAACACAAACCCAACTTGACGCCTTAACGTTAACGCGGGATGACCTCAATGCCCGTTCACGATTTGTTCCGGCGTATCAAACCGCAGGATTCAACGGAGCTAACATTGTCACATTTCTTCCCAATGGAAATTCGACCTACAACGCCTTTTCTTCACAATTGACGCGCCGCTTTAATCGCGGATTTTTGGCAAATATTGCTTATACCTGGAGCCATTTAATTGATGATTCCACGGCTGAAGTTTTCAGCACTGTGCTCGCGCCACGTCGTGCGCAGGATTGGCAGAACATGCGAGCCGAAAGAGCAGATTCAATGCTTGATCATCGTCACCGCCTTTCCATTTCCGGCATCTATGACATTCCGTTTTTCACCAAAAGCGCCAACCATTTTGTGCGTGGCGTTTTTGGTGGATTCAGCTTCGCGGGAACCTATACGTATGAATCCGGACAGCCTGTCACTGCGCTCAGCGGAATTGATTCAAATCTGAACGGAGACGGCGCAGGTGATCGGACAATCATCAATCCTAATGGCATCAAAGGCACTGCGAGCGCCGTCACAGCCTTAACAAACACCGCTGGAAAAGTCGTTGGTTATTTAGCCACGAATCCTAACGCGCAATACATTCAAGCCGGACTTGGCGCACGCGCCACCGCTGGCAGAAATACCTTCACTTTGCCAGCCATCAATCATATTGATTTTTCGCTCTCGAAGGATTTTGCCTTTACTGAAACGTTGAAATTTCAGCTCCGCGCAGATTTCATCAATGCTCTGAATCATCCGCAATACGTGGCAGGTTCGCCAAACAGTGTTGTTCCGGTTGCCAGCACGGCGGTTGGAAATTACAACACCGTGACCAGCCCGCAATTCAATAAACCTGATTTAGTTTTCGGCAGCAATCCAAGAATCATTCAATTGTCGTTGCGCTTGAAATTCTAAACCTCAAGGGCAACCAAAACTGGTTGCCCTTTCACTCACCACTTTTCTGGAGGAAGTCATGAAAACCCAAATCTTCAGACTGATATTTTTATTAGTCATTCTCTCAATAACCGTTCTCGCCCAAACCAGTCGCGGTACTGTCAGCGGCATCGTAGCGGATCAAACCGCGGCAGTAATTCCCGGTGCAGCAATTACACTCACGAATAATGAGACTGGATTAGTTCGTACTACAGTGACAAATGGCGAAGGAATTTTCCGCTTCGACGCCGTTGAGCTGGGCACGTATTCTGTCAAAGTCAGCTCCAATAATTTTGGGACTGTGGTCAAAAATAATCTCGTCGTCAGTGCCAATCAGATCACGCAGGTTGACACCCAACTTTTGCCCGGCAGCCAGGAACTCGCCGTCGACGTGACGACGGAATCAGGCGCTTTATTACAAACTGAAGCTCCGGTGCGCGGCGGAAATATTGAGACGCAGCGCATCACAGAATTGCCCTTCGCTTCACGTAATCCGGTTTCATTAGCGTTGACGTTGCCGGGAGTTTCCAGCAATCGCAACGGCTTCGGCTCCGCTACATTTTCAGTGAATGGCGGACGTGGACGCTCTAACAATTTTTTGATTGATGGCACTGAGAATAACGATATTTCTGTCGCGGGTCAGGGCTTTCAAATTACAAATCCAGACGCTATCAAAGAAGTGTCCGTGCAGACTTCAAATTACGACGCGGAGTTCGGACGCGCAGGCGGCGCAGTCGTCAATGCAATTACGAAATCTGGTACAAATAATTTTCACGGGACCATTTCATTTTTGTATGACACGACTGCGGATGATGCGTTAACCAGTTCGCAGTCACGCGATCCTGAAAATGTTTTGCGCGGACGTCCACCGTCAGGCACAGAAAATATTTACTCCGCTACAATTGGCGGCCCGATCATTAAAAATCGCACGTTCTTTTTCGGAGCCTATCAACAGGATCGGCAACGCTCTTCTTCGCAAGCGCAACTGACTACGCCAACCGCCGCCGGACGAACCGCGCTGCGTGCGCTCTTCCCCGCCGGAGCCAGTGCTAACGTAGACTTACTGTTAAGTGCGACACAAAATGCAGTCGCAAATTCCAACCCATTCAATCTCGCGCTCGGCACTGTCAACAACGTCAATCGTGGCAATATTGAATTCGGGACCTTCTTCAGAAACTATCCGGCGCTCAGCATTGACCATCAATGGCAAGCCCGAATTGATCATCAGCTCAGTGAAAAAGATCAATTATCGGGACGCATGTTGAGTGATCGGCAAAATGTTACGAAAGGCGGCATCGCGGAATTTGAAGGCTTTGACGCCGATTACACGCAACGTCTTTACAATTTTCTTCTGACTGAAACGCACGTTTTTTCCTCGACGTTCACGAACGAAGCACGGCTGGGATACAACCGTTTAGATTTCGGATTTCCGTTAGCTGATCCAAGCGGCCCCGCCGGACAATTGCCAAGAATTGTGGTAACCAGTATTTCATCACTGGGAGCTTCGACGACTTTCCCTCAGGGACGAATTGCCAACAATTATACGTTTCAGGATACGGTCACAAATGTGCGTGGAAATCATACAATTCGTGGCGGAGTAGATTTGCTGCGACAAATTTCTACGCAAGCTGCGCCATTCAATCCACGCGGCTCATTGACTTATAGCGCCAGCACAGGATTCCTTCCGTTTGCGAATTTTGTAGATAATTTCGGCGGCGCAAGCGGCACGGCAGCCCGTGATTTCGGAAGCGCGATTTACTTCCCTTCAATGTTCCGCACCGCCGCATTTGTTCAGGATCGCTGGAGAGCCACTGAAGCTCTGACCCTGACTTTAGGTCTTCGTTATGAATATTTTGGCAGACCCTTCAATACGCTGAAAACACCCGCTTTTACAGGTCTTTTCAATATTGATCCTGCCACACGAACAGGACCTTTCGGTGAACCAAACAAAGTGCAGGGAGATTGGAATAATTTCGCGCCAACCATTGGCATCGCGTATTCGCCCAAAAACATGACCGGATTTTTAGGGAAAATTTTCGGCGAAAATAAATCTGTCATTCGGACAGGTTATCAACTTGGCTACGATTCATTTTTCAATAATATTGCTTCCAACGCTGCCGTTTCTTCACCGAATGTGATTGCGACCAGCATTCCTTCCACCACTGGAAACGGCGCACGCGGCTTAGCCAATTTCGCGGCTCAGCTCCCGACGACGCAAGCCCCATTAAATCCGCTCAGCGCACAAACTTTGATTCAGCGAAATCTTGTGAATCCATATTATCAGCGTTGGTCGCTTGGAATTCAGCGAGAACTGCCGGGTCAAATTGTCGTGGATGCTTCGTACGTCGGATCAAAAGGAACCAAGCTGTATATCAATGAAGATTGGAATCCGTTGGTTCCGCCCGCGCTGCGAATCACACCTGCCGGATACACTGGGCCGACGCAGGGACGCTTGGACAATCTGCAAGGTGCGCGCACTGTCCGTACTAACGGCGGATGGTCGAATTATCATTCCGCGCAATTAAGTGTGATGCGTCGCTTCTCAAAAAATCTGACGATCACCGGAGCTTATACCTATTCAAAAAACCTTGATAACGCGAGTGAAGTGTTTGCCGCAGGTGGTACGACTGCCGCCAGTGTTTTCGCACTTCCGCATATTCTTGACGGCGCGAAATTTGAAAAAGGGCCGTCATTATTTGACCGCACGCAGCGTGCTACTTTCACGTATGTTTACGAATTTCCGTTCATGCGTGAACAGAAAAATGTTGTCGGAAGATTAGTTGGCGGATGGCAGGTGTCAGGCGTCACAACCTTTGAATCAGGCGTTCCCTACACGATCTTCAATGGTCTGGATTCGGATGGAATTGGCGGTGCGAACGAACGACCAACCTTTAATCCTAACGGGCAAAAAGGTGTTCGTGCGATTCCAGTTGTCAACGCTACGGGAGCCATCACAGGCTATACAAATCCTGATGCGGGCAACGCGGCAATTGATCCGGCGACGGCACGCTACATCGTCAATCCGGCTTATAATCCGGCACTGGCAAATAGCATTCAGCGATTCGGATCGCTCGGACGCAATACGGAACGGACGCCCGGAACTTCGCTGTACAACATGAATATTTTGAAACGAACCCAAATTACGGAAGGAAAAAGTCTGGAATTACGGGCTGAGTTTTACAATATCTTCAATCGTCCAAATTATACACAAGGCAGCGTTAGTCCCTTTTCGCCAGGGGGAGGAGCACTTTCTTCCAACACGAACACTGCCATTGCCGGAAGATTCTTGAATGCTAATACACCGGCGACTGACGGCGGCGGACGTGTGATTCGATATAACGTGAAGATTATATTTTAATGATGGGCGGTGGTCGGTAAAAGGCAGTTGCCGATCACCGACCACCTTTCGTTTACTTCAAATTCCCTAGCGTCTGTTGCCACGCCAAAGTCTTGCGCAAAACCGCCAGCCGCGCACGTTCACTTTCCGTCGTAATCGCTTCTAATTGATTCGCAATTTCACTGAGCAAAGGAAACGCAAAATTCTTCGCGTGTGTCGTGATGTGCGCGTAGTAATGAATTTCAATCGCGCCAGCCGTTGTATGATGAAAGGCACGGATTTCGTCGTCGTTCATTTTTTCGACATTGGCATTCACAGGTAAGACTTCGCGCGGGACGCCGTGTTGATAGGCTTCGGCTAACTTCCAGCCTAATAAAAGAATCCCCGCCATCACTCCTTGTTCGTTCAAATAATCAGGACTGAAAACTGAATTCAGCTCCGGCGGAGTCGAAAGGCGCGGCCCATAATTTCCAAATTCAGGATTAATCAATAAGGAGTTATAAATCACACCAATCGCTTCGCCGCGCGGCGTGACAACTTTAACAAATTGCCCAAAGCAATAATCAGCCGCTGAAGGCGGTTCAGGAGTTTCAAGTGAATCCATCACTCGTGCGATATAATCCACATGCGAATTTGAACTAACAATTTTGGCGATACGCATAAAGTTTAAAAATTATTTTGGATGAAACGTAATTTCAAAGTTTACGTGACAATTACTAAACAAATTTCCAGCATCTTAAAACCTGAGCAGCGAACGAGACTCCTCATACTGAATCTGAAACTTGGATAGCGCAGGGTTTGGTATGAGTGGTCTCGCTTGTAAAGGCTGATCGGGTTTGATAGCACGCATTTTTTGGTGTAATCGTTGGGGATTCGATCAGCCTTTTTTTATAATTAATTATTACCAAACGAAACCAATACTCCCCCACTATTTTCCACTCGCTGGAGTCGTCTCTTTAACCTCACTGGTGATCCACGCCGTCCACCATAAATCCCGCAGCATTTGCGCTCCAGCCGCCAATCGTTTACTCACAAATTGTTTATGCTCTTCTGATTTTGTTACATCATTGAAGCTTTCTTTTTTCTCTAATTCATACAGCGTTTCTAGTTGGGCCCGCGAAGCTTGTAAGTAAGCCACCACCTCTTCTCGCGGCTTGGCAATCACGCGCGCAGTTCCAATCAGCGGTAATAAATCATTCAACTGCAAATGCGTTTCGACATACTGTCCTTCAAAGCGATAATGCATCGTCTTATCCGTGCTGTAGCCCTTCGGATTATCACCAACCCAGCCGTTGTGATGCATCGAAGTGTGATGCGGATTGGCTCCATCAGTCACGTAATGCCCAAGAATTCCGGCATCATTAATAATCCGCTCTTCAATCATCGCTCGTGTGATGCGGTCTTTCGTGACGCGCCACAAACGAAATTCCATCCGCAAGGTTTGAAATAATTCCATAATCCGATATGGCACAAATCCGGCTTCGGCAGGTTTGCGCCCGGCTTTTTGTAGTGCTTCGATGAAGGCGTAGCGATCTGTCGCCGTCAGCAAAGCTCCTTCGGGAACAAATTCCATATCAATATAATGATCAGGAGAAAATGCTTTCATCGCCGGATCAAGATCGGATTCTGTTCGCTCACGCCAGCGATCCGGCTCCGGCGTCAGATAGCTTAACTGCCGCGAAGATTCCAGCATAAAAACAGGTGTTTCTGCCGGCATTTTCAAAGCTGCCGCCAGCCCCGAAATTTCATGTCCATGATAGCCCCAGGCTCTGACATTTTGCGGGACAGCTAAAACCAACATTAAGATGAGTAAAAAAAGAACAGATCGTTTCATAGTAGTATTCCCTTGTTGTGGATTTCCAAACTGTAGCGCGAAATAGTAATTCACGCCACATCGAATGTCACATTTCACTTGCGTCAATCATCCGCAGTGCTAAGATGAGATTTAGTTTTGCTGTTGGGTTACCCACAATTATCCCCTGCTATATTTGGTAACGAGGTTTTACATTGCAACGCACGCATCTCCGGCGAAAATGGTATCGCATTGAGTTGACAGCTACGCGCTTGATTGACCGATTAGGCCTGCCGGAAAATCAAAAATTATTCTTCATTACACTGATCGTCGGTGCTGTTTGCGGTCTGGTAGCCGTCTCGTTCCACATCATCATTCTGGCGATGGAGCGTAATATCATTCGTCACATGTTTGTGGCAGCGGAACGCGGCTTCAATTGGCGTTTCGCAGTTCTCGCCTTAGTCATCCCCACGCTCGGCGGCTTACTGGTCGGCCTCCTTTTACAATTTTGGGTTCCCGACGCACGAGGCAGCGGAATCCCCCAGGTCAAGACAGCCTATTTCATCAACTACGGTCGAATGCCTTTGAAATCGGCTTTCGGCAAAGCTGTCGTGTCTGCCATCAGCCTGGGAACCGGAGCATCCATCGGACGTGAAGGCCCTACCGTACAAATTTGCGCAGCGGTTTCTTCCGTCATTGGAAGATTTTTTGGTGTCTCGCGGCGCAGGCTCATGGAATTGCTGCCCGTCGGTTCAGCCGCTGCCGTGGCCGCCGCCTTTAATACACCTATTTCAGCGGTGACATTCGCCTTTGAAGAAATCATTGGCGACCTCAATCAACGCATGCTCGGCGGCATCGTCATTGCTGCGGTCATCGCTTCAGCAATCTCGCGCGCCTTTGACCCGCGACCTGTTTATGCGGGAGTTCCGGCGTACGGCTTGCAGCATCCGGCGGAATTAATTTTCTATGTGCTGCTCGGAGCCATCGTGGGTGGCGTAGCGGTTTTCTTTTCTAATACATTGCTCAAGCTGCGATTAATTTTTCGCCAATTCCGCAAAGTCCCTGTCTGGCTGAAACCTGCGCTGGGAGGCCTTGCCGTTGGAATGGTCGGGTTATTCGCACCACAGGCGATGGGCGGCGGATACGACACGTTGACTGCCGCGTTGCAAGGCAATTTACCTTTGCAAATTATGATGGTGCTGTCAGTCGCCAAAATTGTGACGACAGTAATTTCGTACGGCTCCGGCGGCTCCGGCGGAATTTTCGCCCCATCGTTATTCATCGGAGCGATGGTTGGCGGCACGCTTGGAAAATTTGTCGAAGCCGCTTTCCCCGGACATCCAACTGCGCCCGGAGCTTTCGCACTCGTCGGAATGGGAGCCAGTTTTTGCGGCGTTGTACGCGCTCCGATCACTTCCGTTTTGATCGTGTTTGAGATGACGCAGAATTATTCGTTGATCCTGCCGTTGATGATTGCGAACGCTACGAGCTACATCGTCGCGCAGCGTTTGAATCCAATTCCGATTTACGAAGCGTTGCTCGAACAGGACGGAATTCATCTGGCTCCGGCACAGCCAAAAGTTTCCTTGCATAAACTGAACGCCTCACATGTCATGACACGCGAAGTCGTCACGTTACCTGCGAACTTCACCGTCGGTGAAGCTGTCGAGTTCATCGAAACCAACGGCAGATACGGCTACCCTGTCATTGATGGCTCGATGAAAATGGTCGGATTTATCACACGCGATGATTTGCGACAACTGGAAGTTGAGGAACAAAATGATTCTTTGCTTTCTGAAGTTTCGATCAAAGAAGTCGTCTCATCGTATCCCGACCAGCCCCTTGATGCGGTCATGCTCAAGCTCGGTCAACGCGAGTTATCGTTGCTCCCCGTCGTCAGTCGCAAAGACCCGCAAAAACTGCTCGGCATCATCTCCATGCGTGACATCGTACGGACACAAGCCCGCATCGCCGCCCGCGAAAATCAGCAACAATTGCGCAGACGAATGAAGCGAAAAAATAAGAAAAAAGGTATTCCTGAAGTAGTTGAAAATGATCTGGCTAAAAGTGAAGGCACTGCGAGTTAGCCAACCTCTTCTTCGCCGCATCGCGGCGGTTGAATTTAGGCGTGGATTTCAATCCACGGAGATAGAATATAAATCGCACGTCGCGTCAGCGACACCTGAATTCAATCGTCGCTGACGCGACGCAATCATTAATTGATCTTTCCGTGGGTTAAAACACCACGGCTAAATTCAGCCGCCGCGATGCGGCGAAGAGCAGGAGCCGTTATGCAAAATCTACGCAGCATCATCGCACCCAACAATAAATCTGAACGCGTCAACCGCCGCATCACAGCACAGAAATTATTACAGGTAGAACTGGAAAAACTCCCGACCGATGAACGCATTATCGTCGAACGATTCATCAGCCGTGGACGCATCGCACGCAATATTCAACGTGAATTTGACGCGCAACTAACCTTCGGTGAAAAGATGGCTGACCGCGTCGCTTCCATTGGCGGAAGCTGGACTTTTATTATTGGTTTTATGATTTTTCTGATCGGATGGATGGCGGTTAATGTCGTATTTCTGATGCAAAAGGCGTTTGACCCGTACCCATTTATTTTGCTAAATCTGGTGCTTTCCAGCCTCGCCGCTTTGCAGGCTCCGGTGATTATGATGAGCCAGAACCGGCAAGGAGAAATTGATCGCATGCAGGCGCAGAATGATTACGAAGTCAACATCAAAGCTGAACTCGAAATCCTGCAACTCCACGAAAAAATTAATGAATTGCGCGAAGGCGATTGGACGCATTTAATTACCATGCAGCATCAACAAATTGAACTGCTGCAAAAAACGCTGGAGGAGATTTGTCAGAAAAAGGGGGAAAGTGATGAGTAATGAGTGATGAGATAAAAGTAATGACTAACGAGTGTCTTTAAACTCATCACTCATCACTTTCTACTCGTTACTCTCTATCTTCCTGGTAAGCGACAGACAATACAACAAAGGCAACGCGCCAAAAATCCCAAACGAACAATCAATCAACTGCCAAAAAAACGGGAGTCCTCGCAGCGGCCCACAAATCAGAGCCAACGGAATCACAGCCACACAGGCGATCAATCCGGCGTACACCACCCAAACATTTCTCACCGGATCAACTAACGGCCCGATGAAAAAAACGGCGAGCACTAAATGCGCGAACGCCAGCCAATCCGTGCCATAAGCGATCCACGGATATTTGCTGTACATTTCTTCCAAACCCCATTTGACAACTAAAATCCAGTGCTGCAATCCTGTGAAACCTTCCGGCGAAGTCGCATCACCAACGCCTAAAATCTTCGTCAGAATCTTCATCTCCCACAGCAGCGGAAAAGCCGTCACGCCACTGACGATCAGCCCGATAATAAAGAGCACCATCACCACACGATATTTCCAAAGAAGAGATTTTTTGTCGTTCATAAAGGGGTACAGTAGGCGTCCCCGCCTGCTGAAACATTAACATCAGCTTTTTTGTTCGCGTCGTGAAGACAGGCGGGGACGCCTATCCTACCTGTACAGATCACCCGGTTATTCGCTACACTGCCATTTCATTAAACCTGCAAATCTTGCTCTACTCTAAACGAAATTGTCATGAATGAAACTATATTTCTTATGAACATCTATCGCTTCGTTGCTCTTCTTTTGTTGATGGGTCTCACGAATTCCATCAATGCTCAAACTATCACCGTACAGGTGGATAAACCCGGGGCGTCCATCAACCCCAATCAATTTGGTGTTTTCTTTGAAGACATCAACTTTGGCGCGGATGGTGGAATGTACGCCGAACTCGTCAAAAATCGTTCGTTTGAATTTCCGATTCCAACGATGGCATGGACAACTGTCGAACGCGGCAGCAAGGGTTCAATAAAAGTTTTAGAGCGCGATGCGTCCAGCAATAATCGGCATTTTTTGCAAATCAACCCTGAATCTTCAGGAGGCTTCGGCATCAAAAACGAAGGCTTTCGCGGCACCGGAATTCATCAGGGAGCCTTGTATATTTTTTCGGTTCAGGCGCGCAGCAACACTCCAACAAATCTGTTGATTGAACTCACCAGCGCCAGCGGTCAAAAAATCGGACAAGCCAAATTGAATGGCATCACCGACGATTGGAAAAAATACACCGCAACCATCAAAGCCACTGCGAACGAAGCAAAGGCGCAACTCAACGTCATCGTCGAAGGAAAAAATTCCGTAGACCTCGATATGATTTCGCTCTTTCCAAAAAATACTTTTAAAAATCGCCCGAACGGATTACGCGCCGATCTCGTGCAATTGCTCGCGGATATGAAACCCGGCTTCATTCGCTTCCCTGGCGGGTGCATTGTCGAAGGGCGTGATCTGGCAACGCGCTATCAATGGAAAACTACGATTGGTGATCCGGCAGAGCGAAAATTAATTATCAATCGTTGGAACACAGAGTTTCTATCCCGTTTCCCTGACCGCGCTCCGGCGGATTATTTTCAATCATTCGGACTTGGATTTTTTGAGTATTTTCAGTTGTGCGAAGACGTCGGAGCCGACCCGTTACCGATCATCAATTGCGGCATGGCGTGCCAATTTAATACCAAAGAATTGGCGCCGCTTGACCAGCTTGATCCTTACATTCAGGACGCGCTCGACCTCATCGAATTTGCGAACGGCTCTATCGTTTCGACGTGGGGCAAGAAACGCGCGGCAATGGGGCATCCTGCACCCTTCAATATGAAAATGATCGGCATCGGCAATGAACAATGGGGTCCCGACTACATCCCGCGCTACGAAGCATTCGCCAAAGCGATCAAAGCGAAATATCCAGAGATCAAATTAGTTTCGAGCGCAGGTCCCAGTGCAGACGGTGAACGCTTCGATTTTCTTTGGGGAAAATTGCGCGGCTTGAATGCAGATTTGGTTGACGAACATTACTACATGAAACCCGAATGGTTTTTGAAAAATGCTGCGCGTTACGACAACTATGACCGTAAAGGCCCAAAAGTTTTTTCAGGAGAATTCGCCGCGCAATCCGTCAGCACAGTCAGTTCTGACAATCGCAATACGTGGGAATGCGCGCTCGCCGAAGCCGCTTTTATGACCGGACTCGAACGCAACGGCGACGTCGTTTCGCTGGTTTCGTACGCGCCATTATTCGGGCATGTTGATGCGTGGCAATGGACTCCGAATCTGATCTGGTTCGATAATCTGCGGTCGTACGGCACGCCGAATTATTACGTCCAGAAAATGTTCAGCAATCATCGCGGCACGACAATTTTGCCCGTGAATACAAATGGAACCGCGCTCAGCGGTCAGCAAAATCTTTACGCCAGCGCAGTCCGCGATGCAAAATCCGGCGAAGTAATTTTGAAGCTGGTGAACTCTGACGCGACACCAAAAGAAGTCCGCATCAATTTAACCGGAGCCGGAAAAATTAATAAACTTGGTAAAGCTTTTGTGCTGACAGCCAATGATCTAAAATCTGAGAACAGCCTCGATAACCCGATGGCTATTGCTCCAATTGAGCAGAAGCTGAATATTACTGCGCCGGAATTTACATTTACACTGAAACCGACTTCGGTAAATGTTTTGCGGATTGCCACAAATTAGATGCAGAAGCCCGCACGCAGTAAGGGCGTCTTTACATTGCGAGAAAACTTCCTTACTGCGTGCGGGCTTCTGCATTAACAATTCGGAGAATACTGAATGCCTCATACCATGCACGAGCGAGAAGCTCTTCGCACATCCTTACAAAATTCCTTCGACTTCGCCCAATTGCAGGTGCAGTCGCTCCTCAAAAAATATCCGCAGGATTACTATCCGATGTATACCGTCGGCGGGAAATTCGGTGAAGACCGCAAACGCTGGACGCATTGGTGCGACGGATTTTATCCGGGAATGATGTTCATCTTCGCCAAGCGAACGGGAAAAACTGAGTGGCTCGACAAAGCCGTTATTTATGCGAGTCCACTGGAATCGCGGCAGTATGATCGCGCCGTACACGACTTAGGATTTTTATTTTTCTCGACGCATCTGCGCTGGCTGGAACTCGGTGGAAATCCGAACCACATCGAACCTTTATTAATTCAAGCCGGAAAAACGATGGCGATGCGTTTTATGGAAAAAGGCCAGTATTTACGCTCTTTCGTCGAACCTGCTTCGCTCTTTATAGACATTATGATGAACGTCGGAACGCTGTTTTATTCCGGTCTCAAAAGCGGAGACAATCACGTTCTCGACATCGCGCATCGCCATTGCCTGACGACGCGCAGAACGATTGTCCGTGGCGACGGTTCGACTTCACACGAAGGAATTTTTGATTTAGAAAATGGAGAATTTTTACGACAAACCACGCATCAAGGCTATCGCGGAGACTCCGCCTGGAGCCGTGGTTTAGCGTGGTCGCTCTATGGTTTCACGCGTTCTTATTTGCAAACACAGCGCAGCGAATATTTAGAAACTGCGATTCTCAATGCTGATTTTTATTTGGAAAATACACCCGCCGACGGCGTAGCTCCGTGGGATTATGACGCGCCCGAAACCGGAGCTTTAGCGAAATCGCAAGTGGACACATCCACCTCCGCCATCGCCGCTTCGGGCTTGTTGGATTTAGCGAATGCAATTCCTGATCGTACGAAAGCGCGGGCTTATCGTGACTTCGCTTTGAATTCATTGCAATCGCTTTCCAAAAAATATTTAGGAAGTTTGACGCTCGGATTTGAAGGCGTGCTGAACGGCGGCGTCTACCACATTCACAAAAACCTCGGCGTTCACGAAGCCGTATTATTCGGCGAATATTTCTTCGTCGAAGCGCTCGATAAAGCGTTGACTGCGCTTGCGCAAGAACCGACTTCCATCACGTTGGCGGCGTATCCAGAAACTTCGTTGCCCGATTGGGCGAAGACGTGGAGTGATGGGCCGACGGAAGAAGAAATGGTTTCACCGGAATTGAAATAACTTTTTACGTTGTGTTGTTATTGAAATCCATGTTCCTGTCGCCAACGGCGACTAACATTATAGCCCAGCGAGAATCGCTGGGTGAGCGAGTAATATTTTCCGTCGCTGAAGGCGACGAACAAGCAATGTTAAGGATGTTCGTCG
>JAYTCQ010000004.1:0-11057 GCA_043736395.1 Blastocatellia bacterium
CTAACGGCTTCAGAGCAACCGCTGTATTGACCGCTTCACTAATTGTTTTGAACATCTTCCAATTTCCTGCAATAACAGGTTTTCTCATGATTCTCCTAAAAGTAACTTTAATTTATTGATTATTATTTTTCTGAATATGAAAACCACAGAGCACGGAGAAAAACAAACAACCAAAGTCATTATGTCTCTTGGCACTTCTCCGTGTTCTCCGTGGTTCATAAATCTGTCGTCAAAATCTAACTATCGAAACACGCCTGGTGGAATTCCAGCCCGCCGACCAGTTTCTTTTAATTCTTCAATTTGCTGAGTTAGCAATTCAATGCGCGCTTGCGTCGCACGCAAATCACCATTCAATTCCGCCAAATTATTTCGCAATCGATTTAAATAAAACGTATCTGCCGCTCCCGTATTCGGGTAAAACAAAATACCGTTGTAGTTACTGCCATAAGAATATTCAGGATAACTGAGGGTATTGTTAATGCTCGTATTCAAGCGATTCGCCCGAAGTCGTACGACTTCGGCTCGCGCTGTTGCGTTTTCCAAATCTGCCTGTAAATCAAGGAACCTTGAACGGTAATAATCTTCGTTCGGCTCACCGTTTTTCAAAGTCGGTGAAATCGTGTACAGAGCAAAACCGTAGTCCTGCCCATACTCTAATAAACGATTTATTTCGTCCTGCGCCGAGTGGGCTTCAGCTCTTAAAGCATCGGCTTTGGCATTTAAATCAACGACACGAGCATTGTTACGATTTAAATCTTCGGGACTATTAAAAATGAAATTATTTCGCGAACGGGTCGCTTCCAATTCCCTCGCATTCGCTTGAAATTCAAAATCCCGTAATCGGGTTCGCGCTTGTAAAAGGCGGACGTTCCATTCTTTTTCAGCGGCGAGTAACTCCTGATCTGCTTTGGAATTACCTGAAGCCTGATCAGATTTTGGAATGTAAGTAGCGGCGAGTTCTGGATTCGCTTCGCGCCATTTCATGACGTCCTCAGTTTTCAACGTCGGAGCCGGTTTAGAGGTTTGCACCTGTGCGGTCACACAAGCAGTGAATAGCAATATTATCAATGAACTTTTTCGCATAGTTTGTCTTGATCCTTTCCGATAAGTCTCGTGAACTTAAAAAGTATCAATTCAGTAAAGTTCGCAGTTCGCAGAGAAGAAGTTTACAGTAAGATTCCTTCCAACTGCCTTTACTGCGAACCGCGCACTAACCACTGCGAACTGTTTTTACTGTGAACTGCGAACTTCCCTACTGCGAACTATTTTTCAGTCAAAGCTGCAACACCGGGCAAAACATCCCCCGCCAACAATTCCAATGTAGCGCCGCCACCAGTCGAAATATGGGAAACTTTGTCTGCCAATCCAACTTCGTGAATGGCTGCGACGCTGTCTCCACCGCCTATGATGGTAATCGCATCGTTGGATTCAGTAACATCTGCAACCGCCTGAGCAACAACTCGCGTGCCTTGATCGAAGGGAGTTTTTTCAAATAACCCCATCGGGCCGTTCCAGATCACCGTTTTTGCGGATTTGATAATCGCAGCGTAATCCGCCTGTGTAGCCGCTCCAATATCCAATCCCATTTTATCATCGGGAGTTGCATCGACCGCGACTGTCACAGCATTTGCTCCATCATTTGGATTGGCTGCAATGACGTGATCGGAAGGCAAGCGCAGGTTCACACCTTTTTCTTTCGCGGCGATTTCCAGTGATTTTGCAAGGTCAGTTTTATCGGGTTCGACCAAAGATTTGCCAACCGACAATCCTTGCCCCAGGAAAAATGTATAGGCCATCGCACCGCCGATTAAAACGGTGTCCGCAGATTTTAATAAATTATCAATGACCTGAATTTTGTCAGAAACTTTCGCACCGCCTAAAATTACGACAAACGGACGCTGTGGATTTTCGAGTGCGCCGTATAAATACCGCAGCTCCTTCTCCATTAAAAATCCAGCTGCGGCTTGTGTGACGTGATGCGTAATGCCTTCCGTGGAAGCGTGAGCGCGATGCGCGGCTCCAAAAGCGTCATTCACGAACATATCGCAAAGCTTAGCGACCTGCGCGGCAAAACCAGGGTCGTTCGCTTCCTCTTCCGCGTGAAAGCGAAGATTCTCGAGTAACAAAATATCTCCCTCATTCATCGCAGCAACTGCTTTTTCTGTGTCTTCGCCAACGCAATCAGGTGCCAACGGAATTTCTCGTTCCAAAATTTGCGACAATCGTTTCGCCACGGGAGTCAGCGAATACTTCAAATTACGCTCGCCTTTTGGACGGCCCAAATGCGAAGCTAAAATTACTTTTGCGCCTTGATCTAACGCGAACTGAATAGTTGGGATGGCGGCGCTAATTCTGGTGTCATCCTGCACAATTCCGGCATCCAGCGGGACGTTAAAATCTACGCGAATGAAAACTCGTTTACCGGAAAGATTCAGGTCTCTGATTGATAGTTTAGACATTATGTTTTTTTTGTTCAGAGTCGTTCAGAGTTACGCGTTTACGCGTGCACGTTTCTTGCTAAATAGTTAAAAACGTACACGCGTAAACGCGTAACTCTGAACGATGAACGATAAATTTATTTTTTCTTAAGTTTTGATTTAGGTTTCTTGCTGACTTTCACTGTTTTTTCAGTGGTAGTGGTTTCTGAAGTTGTTGCTGAAGCTGCCGGTTTCGCTGCTGCTTCGCTATGGTTATGCGATGAATGATCTACCGCACCAGTTGCTGCCGGAGTAGCAGACTTAGCCGCTGCTTCAGCGCTTTTGTGCGCAGAATGATCTGGTGCACTTGCTGCGGCGGGTGGTTTTTCAGCGGGCTTCTTTTCACCTTCTTTAGGATCGCCTTCTTTTTTGGTTTCTTCGGGTTTGTAATCAGCCAGCCATTCAACGTCAATTGAATCAGCTTTGCGCTTATCTTTTTCCGCAATCAACCAGCTGCCACGTTCATTCCAGCCTTCACCGCCGCCAGCTTGTGTGTGACAGAAAAGGCAATCTTTCGCGCCGAACTTTTCGGACTTGCGAACAAATGGCGGATAGGCTTCAGTTCGTAATGCTGAAAAAAAGAATCCAGCCATCACCATTCCTGCCAAGACAATTTTAATTTGATTTTTCATCCTATTTTCCTCCGAAATAATGCGTAGAATTTCAGCCCACGCAGTTTGTTTTGAATAATTGCTTGTTAGATATTAGGTGCCTGATGTTAACTGCTCGGACTAATGAAACTATCATCCAGCATCCAAAATCCAGCATCTGGCATCTATTCTTCTTCTTCCCTTCTAAATAACTGGCGAAACATTTTGCGCTTGCCCACATCCTCTGGAGCGATAATCGCTTTAGCAAAACATTGATTTGCGACTCGTTGCAAATCTTCCAACCAGTCTGTTTCGATCAGAAAAAATTTATTCCCTTGCGCAATCCAATGACGATCCGGGAACTGGTCTTGCCATTCAACCTTGACGGCATTTTCCCAAAACGAATTCCGTCCGGTAATTTCCACTCTGATCGGTTTCAGCATCAAAAACTTTGCGACAACAAAAAGGACAATGCTTTGATTATCACTACCTCAATAATGGTTGTATCATAGCTTTTCCACCTTAAAGTTCGCAAGGACTGACCAGATTCATAAAGTTTATCAATCGCGTCATAATAGCGATTTTCAAATGGATGAGACTAAAATTTGCAGGGTAGGTTCCCAACCTGCCCTGCATTGTTTGTAAGCGGGGAGGTTGAGAACCTACCCTACACCTGCAATCCGCATTAATATGCCCTACACGCCGATTAAACTTTATGGTAAAAGACCTGTTGCAGGGCGAACTCTTCGTTCGCCAGTTTTTGCGTGAACGAACAGTTCACGCTACTCCCGGAGGCTTTTTTTGTGACTCAAGTCAAAACTACACGTAATCAAAAAACTTATGACGCCATCATTATCGGCTCTGGAGCCTCCGGCGGGATGGCTGCCATGCAATTGACATCACTCGGCTTTGAAGTCCTCGTGCTCGAAGCCGGGCCTCCGGTGAATCCGTCCCGTGATTTTTCAATGCATACGTGGCCTTACGATGATATGTATCGTGGTCAAGGGCCGCCCAACTGGAAGCAAAAAGAACAATGGCTGCAGGACACTGCCAATCATTTCAGCAAACATTTTTACGTTAAGGATACTGAAAATCCATATACCACTGAACCTGGAAAACCGTTCACGTGGGTACGCGCGCGAATTGTTGGCGGAAAAACTTTGCACTGGGGAAGATTATCATGGCGTTATTCCGACCTTGATTTTAAAGCCGCTACGCACGATGGATTCGATGTGGATTGGCCGATTGATTACAAAGAAATTTCACCGTACTACGATAAAGTCGAAGAGTTCGTCGGCGTCAGTGGCAATCTGGATCATTTGCCGCATCAGCCGGACGGGAATTTTCTCCCGCCGATGAAATTAACGTGCGGAGAGCAACTGCTCAAAAAAGGCTCTGAGAAAACCGGACGTCCTGCCATCGTGTCGCGTGTCTCGATGCTGACGGCGCAAAAACCGCATCATAAAAAATGGGATCGAAACCTCTGTCATTATTGCGGTCACTGCGGAGACGGCTGCGATGTCGGAGCGATGTTCAATTCCGTTTCGGCAACTTTACCAGTTGCAGCCGCCACCGGAAAAATGACGCTTCGACCAAATTCTGTCGTGCGTCATCTCATCATCAACGACGATACAGGCAACGCGAAAGGCGTAGCGTTTGTTGACCGCGTCACTTATCAGGAAGTCGAAGTCTTCGCCAAAGTTGTGATCGTAGCCGGTTCAACCCTTGAATCTACGCGGTTATTATTGAATTCAAAGTCCCGTCAGCACCCGAACGGCATCGGCAATTCTTCAGGAGTTTTAGGTCATTATTTAGTTGATCACTTCGGAGGCATCGGAGCCAGCGGGGTTTTTCATACACTCGCCGGACGCGATGCGGTCAACGAAGACGGCAAAGCGGCGGGATTATTTGTTCCGCGTTTTCAGAACCTGAACAAGGAAACAAAAAATTCAAAGTTCTTACGCGGCTACGGTTTTGAATGCAGTTCAGGCATGGGAATGACGCCGGGTTCTGCAAGACGGTTACCAGGCTTCGGAGCGGATTATAAAAAGGACGTACGCAAGTGGTACACCGCGCCAGTCAACATGACTACGCGAGCGAATATGCTTTCGCGGTTTGAGAATTTTGTTGAAATTGATCCCGGCGGCGTAGTTGATGCCTGGGGAATTCCGGTACTAAAAGTTCACATCCAACATTCCGACAATGAACGTGAAATGGCAAAACATGCCGCTGAGTGCAGTGAAGAAATTCTGCGTGCAGCCGGAGCAGAAATTCTTTCGACCGGAGGCACGATGACCGCACCAGGACGCATCATTCACGAACTCGGAACAGCGCGAATGGGCAACGATCCCAAGACATCTGTACTGAATAAATGGAACCAATGCCACGATGTAAAAAATGTATTTGTCACTGATGGAGCAGCTTTTGTAGGTGCTGCCAATCAGAACCCGACGATTTCAATTATGGCACTGACGATGCGTGCTTGTGATTACATCGTAGATGAAACCAAGCGAGGAAATCTTTAAAGTTCAGAATTACGCCTATAGGCGTGAAATCGCCAGCGAAGCGCGGCGTTTTCTCAGGCGTAAATGCGTAACACTGAAGAATAAGTAAAATTATGTTCACACTTGAAAAAGAACCATCCGCACGAACCGCTCCGGGGCCTAAGCCCTCAAAAAAACTGTATTCAATCTTTGCGCTGCAAAAAGACAAAACATTTGCCGGAGAATTTGAAACAGCGACGAGCAAACATAAATTCACCTTCGCGCCAAAATCCGCAAAATTGGTCGAGAACATATTAGTCCTTACCGGCAGTCTGGGCGTTGGCAAAAGAACAGTGCAAAACGTCAGCGCAACCCTCGCGTCCACCCAAGGTGGATTGGTCTCCGGCCCCGCGAAAATTGCCGCACGACCGTACCCGAATCCCAGTGGTTTGCCCATCACAGAATTCACAGACGCGAGAGGTTTTGTAGGAACAATGTTCTTCCATTTGTCGCCACTAAAAAGCGCTGCCCTGGGCTTGACAATTGACATGAGTAAAGTGCAGTTGAATTTACGGCTCTTCCCTGTCAATGATGTCGAACGCGAATTGCAGGTTTTGTTTTCGGATTTGGTGGCTGCGGCTTATGGCAAGGAAATTGACGGGAATGCGGCGAATTTACAGGTTGCAGGAATTAATGAACTATTATCAAAATCGTGAAGAATCCACGGATATTCGAGAAGTCAAAAGGGATGCAGAATCTGCATCCCTTTTATTTTTGTTCTGCTAACCAATCGGAGGTTCCCCTTCGATTGGTGGACATAAGTCAGGATTTCTAGATTGCAAAGTTAATCCTCTTTCTTTTGATTGTTTACTCGAAGAAATTACATCAAAACGATCTTGCCTGGGCACTGTATTATAAACTTGATAGAAGAAGTCAAAATCTCCAGTATTTGGTAAAACTGGCGTATCACAGACATATTCGATTTTTATTTTATTGACTTCAGTACCACTTTTGAACTCACTCTCCAAACTACCATCAAGTAAGAGACTGAGAACTTCGCCCTCTTCAAGCGTAATATTACATCCTATTGTTGCAGCAATAGTTGCAGGGTCTATAGTACCTTTTGGGCCACGAATTATTGCATCGCTTGTTCTTGCAGCCGTATAAAATAATCCTGTATTCAGATCAATACGTTGCTGGATCACGTTAATATCTTTTTGAAGTTTAGAATCATGGAATTGACGGCCTTCTATTGCCATTAACCATCCTAAATCATTTTCGTCACCAAGCCGCGAGCCATGATCAACTGTACCTCGAGTATATTTGGTAACTCCCAGTTTCCCAGTAGAGATAAATGATATTTTTTTGGAAGTTATTTCCAGTGGTTCCTGATCATCTATTGTTAGTTTGAGGCTATGGTTCGGGCAGGGTACTACTCCGACAAAGCATTTACCATCAATGTTTTTCTCAAATGCAAAAATTAATAGACCTTCAAATGTGATGTTTACAGAAGGACGCGCTGATGCTACAGACGAACTTATTGCCATGGGGTTCTCCTTGTTAAAGTTGCTTGTTAGTTGCGAGAGATTACTACAAATGCCGCCCCGACAGAAAAAGCTGACGACATTTTATTTGAGTTCAAAGTATCTATCTGAGTAAGACGTAAAGATTGAGCGGGAGTTTTTCCAGTACGATAATACGAATAGAATTTTGTAATAAACTCAGCTGTTTCTATTGAATCAATGTCCCAAAGACTGGCAAGTATAATTGGTACACCAGCATTAAGGAAAGCTGTTCCTAATCCGATTGTATTCCCATCATCGCCTACCAACCCAACCGAACTACAAGAAGTTATGCAAGCAAATTTAATGTGAGAAAGGTTCATTTTTTGGATTAAATTTGCAGTCAAATCTCCTTCTCCTGCCTTTATGCTGTTACTTAATATTAATTTAGAATTCCAAGGATTATTTTCATCTAACACCGAGTGTGCCGAGATATGTAATATTTCAGCCTCTTTGAAACCAGCGACTGTTTGAGAAAACGTCGCCCCCTCCCCTCTAAGAATTTTACGCTGAGGGAATAATGCGGAAATTCTGTCAACTTCCAAATCAGCTGAGTTGAGTGAATTTAGTGCTGGATATTTTGCTCTGTCAAAAGCCGGATTTGAAATGCCAACAAAGAATTCACGAGGCTGGTCAAAATTTTGAAGGTTAAGTTTTTCTTTGTTTGTCCGATTTATTTCTTTAATTACTTGTACTTCATGATCCTGAAAAAGAAATTTTTCATTTTCAGGGTTCTGAAGATAAGCAAATGGCAGCAAATTCAAAGCCTGATCTGAATAAAATAAAAGCTTTGAGCCTTTCTCAATACTTTTTTCAAGCGGCGCAATAAGTGATAAAAACAACTCCTGACTTAACTTAGAAGCTTTTGTCCGATTTTCTAATGAATGTTTCGAACCTAACAAACTTAATAGCTTCTCAACTTTTTCTTTTAACTCATTTTGACCAATATCAATGCGAAAATACTCATAGTTATTTTTTGAGATTACCCAAGCAGAAGATTCTATATTACCTATCAAAAATACGATTTTTTGTGAATTAGTATTAACTGAACTCTGAAGTTGTTGAATCCTTTCGCTGAAAGAATCATGAGTAGGTTTAGTCGTAAAGTTCTCTAGGTCATTTCCGGCATACATTTCTAATGCTTTTGCAGTATCCTTCTCTTGTATTAGACAATATTCTACTAAGGTTCGTTTTAATTTTTCTTGAAAAACTATTTCGTCGTTTTGGGGCAATTTATGTAATTTAATAATTTCCTTGAGCTTAGGCAATAGCTGCTCAATACGCGCTTTATTGCCAATTCCAGCCAAAGCCCTGAGCAAACTTATCAGTGAAAATTTACTTTGAGAATTTGCCTGATTCACCTGTACAGATTCAAGGGCTTCATCAAAATGATTAATAGAATTTGCATAATTCAATTTTTTCAAGGCAACCTCGCCCATCGCGAAATTTACATCTGAGGTCATTTTGGGTGCATAAATCAATTTTTCAGAGTTAATGAGTGCTTTTTCAAGGTTTTCTTGAGCCTTGTCGTATTCTCCTAACCATAAATATCTTTCCCCTATCCTTCTCCAGCCTTGAGATGAAATAACTTGTATATTCGATGAAATAGCGATGTATGCACCTTCGAATTCATTCTCAATTGATGCAAATTTATAAACCTTTCTGCCTTGAACAAGCATACTTGAAAGCTTGCCGTAAATATTTTGCCTGTCTTTGTTTTCAAGTGGCTTACTACATACTAGCTGGATGCCCTGTTCAATCACTTGATAAGTTAAATCGTCTTTTTTTGTATTCAGTAAAACTAACGAATAATACGCATTCTGATCATTCACGATCTTAATTAGTCTTCCCAATTCATCTAATTTCTTTTGTAGAATTTGTGGTTGAAAATCTTGCAAATTTAACTGCAAAGATTCTACACGTAATAAAAATTGATGATAACTCCTCCCCTTAGCCTCGACCTCTAACTCATTACCAATCGCAATCGGAAGCTCCAGCGTTTCATTATTTTTATCTGGGTAAGATAAAAGTAATGCTTTTAAATATAAAGCGAGAAATGATTCATACCAGTCCCCTAACTTACCAAATTCTGAAGCTGACTGTGTTAGCAGTACAATTGCTTCAGTCTTTGCTTCGGCTGTTTGCAAGCTGTCGTAGTGCTGCTGGGCTTTGAGATATTTAGCACGTGCGATTTTGTCCGCAGCTAATTTTTCCGGTGGAGCGGAACGCAAAAAATAATAAAGATCGAGAGTAAACCGATCTCCTGAAATTTCCTGTTCAAGTTGTGCAATGTCACGAATGCTTGATAATGCACTTTCGGACTGAACTTGATTGGATTCCAGGCTGTCAAAGAATTGATCTAATAATAATTGTACAAAAAAATTATTCCGGCGATGATAACTTAGGCTAAGTTTTTCTTTGGCTAACTCTTGATTATTTTCTTTTAGGGCGGCGCGAAATTCATTCAGTAATCTTACTTTTCCGTTTTCATCCAGCGTTACTTTTTTTTTTGCGCGTCCACCTTTTTTAGTAATTCACGCGCTTCATCTGCCCACTTACTATTCGGATCAACTTTAAGATACTCATTCAAAGTAACGGAAGCAGTTTCCAACATTGGAATTTCACTTTGCACTAAACCCTTATTAAAAAGCGCTTCCGGATAATTACCGTTTTTTTCCTTCAAGGCGTGTGAGAAGTATTCAAGAGCAAAAGTCAGTCTCTCCAGTCTCTTGCCTTGTTCTTGCTCAGAAAAATGGCTCGCTTGTTGCAAATAAGCGACTCCCAAATCGTTCATGATTTCAGGATTCGTGATGTCGGTTTTATTTGCGTCTTCGAGTTGCTTCACGGCATCGTCGTATTGTTCGTTGGCAAGGTAGGCTAGGCCGAGACCGCGAAAATTCTGCGCGGTTTCTTTTTTGGCTTGCGCTTCGCTAAATTTACCGAGAGCAATATTCCCTTTCGTATCACTGAGTCTGGCGTCGCTTACTCCCCGCTTGCCTTCATTTACTTCGTATTTCGAATATTCGAAGCCTGAAATGCGACCTTTTGAAAATCGAGTTTCAGCAGCGGCTTGCTTCAAAGCGGCCATTCCTCCATCGAATGCGGCAGCGGCAGCGTGTTGACGATAAAACATCCATCCACCTAAACCGATTCCGATTGCAAGAAGAACTCCAGCTGCTTTGCGCAAGCCACCTGCATTAAATACCCCAATGGCTGATGTAAACTTATTTATCGACCCGGCAGCACGGGTATTGAGGCTGATGACGTTTTCGGATGCCCCGGAATGAGCGACAATCTTTTCAAGGATCAGTTCTTCGACCCTGACGCGCTCTTTCAATCGGGACGATGTAAATAATTCTCGTTCAAAATATTCCTGCTCGAACGGAAATAATTCTTTTCGCAAGTAAGAATGAATTAAGTCCGTTTCCTTTTCTTCAACGAGAATGTGTAGGTTGGGGTCTTCAAGTAACATCAATTCAAATTGCTCAATTTCGACTTCACCGAGTTCACCGAGTAAATATTGTTGAATGCGTTCTTCTGTCATAAAACTTGTCTCTTGAAACTTGTCTCTTGATTACACAAAAGTGATAAGTCTCCCCCTACTTACTAATGACATTTATCGTCAAAACATAACAGTTTTTCTTAGAGATTCTTTTTTTTTCGGCAACCAACGACACAGACTCTTAACTTTTCACGGCGGCGCATAACTTTTACGCGCAAATTGTCGATGGTGACGCCAATCTCTTCAGCCATTTTCTGACGTGAGGATTCGCGACGGTCCCGGTTTGGCGCGTAGTATCTTTTTAGTAGTTCTATGTCTTCAGGTTTTAATTTTGCCAAGCATTCCTGATGACAGGTTAAATCCTGTTCCGGTGCCAAGGAATCAAGCGGTTCTGGCTGTGTGAATTTATTTTGATCATTGACGGGATCAAGCTGTTCTTCTTT
>JAYTCQ010000005.1:0-44355 GCA_043736395.1 Blastocatellia bacterium
TGGAGTGTTTATCTATATGTTTTATCGGAATAGATGAATTGAAGGCTGATCTTGAAAAGTTCAGGATCATTAGTAGGCAGAAGATAGCAATGAACGATCCACAGCAGGAATTTTCACCAACTGAAGATCAAGCACGGTCAGAACAGATAGAAATCGAGTTATTGTGAAGCTATTCAGCCAGCATCACTTCCATCATTAATTCAGCACGGCGAACTTCATAGCGAGCGCGACCGAGGTTGCAGGATGGATTCAGTTTAATCATCACAAAAAAGTCCGCATCTACCATCCTGGTCAGAAGTACAGTTTTGTCAGTGATGGTGAGCATCTCATTAAGCTTGCCCAGTCCGGTATCTGTAGCAGTGAAACGAGAACGTTGCATCACCATAGCGTATTCCGCCGCTAATGAATCGAAATCTTCGATTTTATGGTCTCCGGTACGTTCGATGATGATGCCATCATTGCCGACTAATAATGCGGCCTCAGCCCCTTGCGTCCGGTCAATGATCTGATTTAATAACCCAGTGAACACAGTGTTAATCCTTTCACTCAGTGGCTTTCCACCTGTCGGCAATCAGCCAAATGACTGATTGCCGATGATAATATTTTCAACTTATTTCGGTGTGCCGGTTCCTTCAACCGTTCCGAACGGACGATAGACACGTGGTGTAATAAAGAACAGGATTTCGTCGGTTTGGTGGCTGACTTGGCGACGTTTGAATAATTCGCCCAAGCCGGGAATACGAGAAATACCAGGTGTCCGGGTTTGCGTATTCGATTCTGTATCAATATTAATTCCGCCAATGATGGTCGTGCCTCCATCAGGGACAGTGACAGTCGTTTCAGCTCTTTGTGTATTGATACCCGGCGCTGATTTCGTAGCGATGGCTAAGTTTACTGAATTGTTTTCGGTGACTACTTTAAGAACTACGTCGCCATTGTTGGTAATCTGAGGAGTGATTTCCAATCGTAAAGCCGCTGTTACAAATGATATTGTCAGTGTGTTATTGCTTTCCGTTTGCACCGGAATCTGGACGCCGTTCACAATGTTAGCGGTTTGATTATTCTGAGCAGTGATGCGCGGCGTCGAAATTGTTTTCACATTTCCTTTTTTCTCATCCGCCGTCAGGATTGCTGAAATCTGAGCTGTTCCGAAAATACCAGTTGTTAAGTTGAGAACTGTCGAACCCACACCGCCTAATCCAATAGGTTGAGTCCCCCCGGCTAGTCCACCTGGGATACCTAAGGGGCTGGTGCCAGGTGTTGAGCCTCCAGGTAAATTACCGGCGTAGGCTAAACCACCACGAGAAGGATTGAGCGCGACACCACTCAGTTGGATACCAAGATCGCGAGCGAAATTGCGGTTGGCAATCACGATGCGAGCTTCAATTTCAACTTGTGATTCGGGAACATCAAGCATTTTGACGATTTCTTTGATCGCTGTGATATTTTCCGGGAGGTCGGTAATAATTAATTTGTTCGTGCGAGGATCAGGTTGGATTTGTCCGCGAGCGGATAAACGTGTTCTGATGATTCCATCCAGGCCGCTGCCACCTGAGGTTGATCCTGCGCCTGATGACGCGCCACCACTGCTTGCTGCAGCGCCTCCACCTGCGCCAGCGCCACTGCCACCAGCGGCTCGCGCATAATTCAATTGTATGATTTCAGTAACTAAAGCTGTCGCATTTTGACGGGCGAGCACTTGTTGTTGACGGATGGTATCTTCCTGCGTCACGGTGTCCTGTGTCATAACGCGGACGATGTTGCCTTCTACTTTAACTCCTAAACGATTAGAGCGCAGAATGGCGTCCATCGCCTGATTCCAGGGGATTCCTTGCACGCTGATCGTGATCGGGACATCTTTGACTGATTGATCAAGGACAAAATTGACCTTGTACTGATCTGAGATGAAGCGTAGGAAATCACGAATGTCTACGGGCTTTGATCCCGAAGAACGTAAGTCGAGATTAATCGGTTCTCCTGTAAAATCAGCTTTCAAAATATCTGCGGCGTTGAAAGCTTTTGCTGGAGCGTCAGCTTGTCTCGTCACTTCACGCGGACGGACAGGAACGGGGGTCGGTGTTTCTGTTGGAACTGCGGATGCTACATCCGGCATTTTATTAGCGGAAGGTGCTGGTTTCGATTCAGCAACCTTATTCTTTGTCACAGGGATGGACACGGGAGTTGATTTGGATTCGACAACAGGAGGATTTGTAATCGCTACCGGCGTTGTCTTCACGATGCGTGTTTTGATGGCTGGCGCTTGATTCACCGCCGTTAAAGGTTTGGTGACTGCTTCCTGTTTGACCACTTCAGGTTTTGGCGCGCTTGCAACTTGTGTTGGCTTGATGCTCGTTTTTGGACGAGGTGGAGCGGGATCATTATTTACTTTTGCGTTCAAGCTGGGAGAAGTCGTCGGGCGAGAAGCTGGTGAAAGCTGTTTCCACATGGCCGAATATGGCTTGAAAGGCGCAGGAGTATTGGCACGGGGTAATTCGACTACGGCAGCTTGCTCTGATTGTGCCGGAACAGGCTGAACAGGCGGCGTTGACTTCACTGCGGCCTGGACTTTTAGCCTCATCGTCTCAGGATTACTTAAAGGACGAGGTTTTTCGACTTCAAGAATTTTTTGATTGATTCCAACGACGGTTGGCTTTTCTGCGATTGCGACCGGAGTGGTTTTCATCGGTGCAGGTGTCGGCGCGGGTATTGGCGTTGAAGTCGGGGCAGATGCCACTGCATTTTTCATGCCATTTGGCTTCGTGTCACGGAAGACGATTTTAAGCGTGGTGCCTTCCTGCGAAATTTTATATTGCTGGCGGATGTCACTATCAAAAACGACACGTACGTTGTCATCAATTTGACCCACACGAACGCGACGTAAGAAAGTTTCGCCGACTTCAATTAACGGCGGTGCTTGAGAAGTGACGTTTTGAATGTCAACGACGACACGAAAAGGACTCAGTAAAGTGAAGTGGTTGAACTTCGCCTGACCATCCATTTCAATGGTAGCGGTCACCATCCCGTCCGCTTTGGAAATGCTCACATTACGAATGGCTGCGGCATTATAGACAGGTTTGAAAAATGCAGTTCTGCCGTTAAATGCGTTGAATTCTGTTTTCGCGCCCAACAGATCGGCTCCTGTGGCGGCAAATGCGCTCAGCATCAGCGAACAGGAAAGCACGCCGCCGAGTAAGGTTTTGCCCGCAGATGCCCCGGCAGTTAACAGATGATGACGTAAAAACATAAATCCTCCAGCAGTCTCTTTTTTTGATTTCAAGCGTGGGGTAAGTAAGGTGAAATTTCTCATTTGGAATTCGGTATGGGAAACACGCGAAACTCTTCAGTTTGTTTCACTGTTCCGTTGTTGTACTTAACAGTTTTCTTGAATTTGACTCCGTTAGGAGTGATGTCTTCGATGATTCCATCGTGTGTTGTCCAGCCGACACGAGCAAAAAATGTTTGCTGTTTGTCGGTGGCGGTTTCAGTGATAAAAGCTCCAAGGCCTTCGTCTGTTTTAAAAATTCCTGAGACCGTTAGCTCTTCAGTTAAATAAGGAGTCAGCTTGCTTGGTTCAGGATTTCGGCCACTCATGGAACCGCGAACTAAATCCTTGTACGAGCTAAATCGCACTGCAACAGGTTCGGTTGGAAGTGGTTGAGGCGCAGGCGGAATTGGTTTTGGTAATTTCACTACGGCTGGTGGTTTAATCACGCGAGTCGGTACCACAAACGGGTCGCGAACATTACTTCGTGTAATTACTCTGGAAGGCAATTCCACGTCGGTGACAGTCGGTGTCGCCGGTTTATTGGCTTCGCCTGTGGCTGGCGCCGGCGCCGGTGCGGACTTGTCATCTGGCGAAGGAGTCCCTTGACGGTCTCCCGCTAAGAGCGTGTTGACGCTCAGGAACATAAATAATAAGGCGGTCAGTAGTCGCCATTTTTGAACTGGATTTGAATAACGATTCATCGTCATTGTTGACCTCTGCTTTTGCTTTTAATTAGTAGTAGGTGCCGGAGTTGACGCAGGCGTCGTAGCGGGTGCAGGCGTCGGCGATGCTGCTGGAGATGCACCAGGTTTTGCTGGAGCCGCAGCTTTAATATTATTCACATCTGTTTTCTCAGCATATAAAGCTGAAAGAACAAATCTAGCTGTGAGGGATAAACCTTCTTTTTGTTCCTGGAGAGGTTGAATATCAAGGTTTGAAATATTCACCACTCGCTTTAATTCAGAAATTTGCAGAAAGAAACTTTCAAGGTTCTGATAATTTCCAACCAGCGTCACGCCGATTGGTTTGAGCTTATAAAAATCCTGCTGGACATCCTTATCGCCCTTTGGTGCAAAATTGGTCACGACCAAATTATTGTTTTTCGCAACGGCTGTCAGACTTTCCAACACCCGTGAGAGTTCAACCGATTCAGGCAATAATTCCTTGGTTTGATCGTATTCGACCTTTAATTGTTCGAAGCGGGCTTTGAATTCCGGCAGGCGTTGTTTGACAACTTCAGCCTGCGCATTTGCACTAACCAACTCATCTTTCTTTTTGGTTAAGTCAACTGTTTCTGCGCGTGTTGAGGAAAGCACAAAATAGTCAAAGCCGAACCCCACACTTACCGCGACCACGAGCATCACGCCGAATCTAGCTAACCAATGTAAATCGTTGAATTTTGCTAACATCTCATTTGCCTTTATGTCAGGAGGAAGCGCTCATTAGGCGCATAATTTATTGCATTTTGGGAGCGTTGGCAGCCGGGCTTGGTGATGCTCCGGGCTTTGCTTGATTTGGTTGCGCAGCGCCCGGGTTTACCAATAAATTTTGAGGTTCGTACGTGCAATGAATGGTGAATTGAACGATTTCTTTCGGAAGTGCCGGGCCTTTAGATTTCGGTTCTGGAACAGCTGCGCCTTTGGCAGTTGCGGCAGGTGCGCTTTTGCCAGCGTCAACATTTTCAGGATTTGGCATTCGCGTTGTTTCAACTAAAAATTTGGTAAACCAGCCATCGGCGAATTCAATATTTTTGGCGAAAGCAGTGACTTGCGCTTCATTTGGCGAATAACCCACGATTGCGATTGCCTCGCCTTTTTCTGCTGATTTTTCCTGTTTAATGCTCGTCAGTCGAAACAGTTTATCGTCGGGAATTTTGCCATCCATTAATTGGAGCAATCGCAGCGGGCCTGTTTGTTCGGCTCGCAATCGCATAATGGCATTGATCCGGTCTTCAACTGATTTATTTCTGGTCTGAAGTTCGGTGACCTGCTTGGAGAGTTGCATCAATTGATCAGAGCGCGCCTGCTCTGTTTCGACTTCAGTTTTAATCCGTGAATTATCTTGTCTGGTAATAAAGAAATCAGTGGCAATGCCCAGCAGACAAGCGCCAAGCGCGATTAATAACAACAAAGTTTGTTGTGTTCCGCGGTTACTGATGACACTTTCTACGGCGTCGAGATTCGTCGCTTCGACGGCACTATTTAGAAGGTTGACTTTAATCATAGCAAAAACATCCGGGCTTTATTGGTGAACATTCAGGTTCAGCCCTTACTCGCTGCGGAGCGCAAGACCTACCGCGACAGCCATATCAGGAGCGAATTCGCTCAGATATTCCTGATTGAATTTTTCATTACTGATTTTGATATTTCGGAAAGGATTGAACGGCTCTACGTAAATTTGAAATCGGTTGGCGAGATATGCTGTTAAGTGAGGAACTTTTGACCCGCCCCCGGCTACCAGCATGCCAACAATTTGTTCGCCTTCAGGCGATTGATGATGAAAGAAATCGAGAGTTCGCTGAATTTCACCGGCCAGCATTTCAGACACATTTTGCATCACTTCACCGGCATCATCAATCGTGACAGAAGTGTTGGCTGGAATAGTTCCGCGCTTAAGTAATTCGGCATCATCAAACGTTAAGTTGAATTTTTTCTGAAGCGTATCGGTGTACTGATTTCCACCCATCGAAACGTCACGAGTGAAAATCGAAGCGCTGCCTTTGACGATGTTGATATTCATTACACTGGCGCCGATATTGAGCAATACGACAGTTTGATCGGGTCGTGGTTCGTAATTGATTTCGTACGCATTTTGCAGCGCAAAAGAATCCACATCGACAATCGTAGTAGTCTTCCCGGCCTGCGAAATCACCTGCGTCAACTGGCGCACCATATCTTTTTTGCAAGCTACCAGTAGCACGTCCATCAGCTCACTTGAGGGTGAGCTTTCGAGTACGTGGTAATCTAAATTGACATCTTGAATATCGAAGGGAATATGTTGTTGCGCTTCCCAGTTCACCTGTTCGCGTAATTCTTCCGGCCCCATCACCGGCAACTGAATTTTCTTCACGATCACTGCGTTACCAGAGAGCGAAGTAGCAACATTGAGTCCTAAAATTCCTTGTTCTGCGAACACATTCTGAATGCAATCGGAGACGTGATTTCCGTCAATGATTTGTCCATCCACAATTGAATCCGGCATCAAATCAATTTGCGCGATGTTGAGCAATTCAAATTGACCTTTGACAGATTTGAGTTCTGCGACTTTGATGCGGCTTGATCCGATGTCTAATCCAATAACAGCTTTCCTGGTTTTATTGAAACTCGACCCAAAACTCGGCATCGAAAACGAAGTAAGTTTTTCAGGAAGTTTGATGGACGGAAGTGAGATCATTAACAACTCCGAACCGGCTGGGGGCAGCACGGATTTAGGTAAAGACTAAAAAATGGCGAGGGAAGTGCAAAAGGAATGAGCGGATCGGCGAAGCAGGCGCGGGAATTATAGAGGTAGCCAACTTCGTCATTTCACTTCGGCAACTGAGTAAGATCGAAATCTTCACAGCTTTGCGTTCCTCGCGGGAGACGCCTTTTCGGTGAAACGGACAGTGTTTTCAAGAAAAGAACATAAGATCAACCGAATCATCGGCGTCGGTTTTGGGTTGTTGTGGAAGTGTAAGGCTGTCTTGAGGTTTAGCCGGGAAGCTAAAGTATTCCTCGAAACACGGATAGAATTAACATTCTTAGTCAGAGCTTGTCAATCATTTTCTTCTTTTGAATTCTTGTCTGAAAAAGTGCGAAAACAAGATAAAAGTTTCATTTTAAAATAGATAGAACGAATGGACAGGGTTGAGGATAGATGCAAAAGAAAGCAATTTGCAGGATTTTTAAAGTATTCAATTTGAATGTTAATTCGAATCAGTCTCGCGACCGGTAGGGAGTGCAGTCTTCATAACTGCAAAATTAAAAGAAGAATAGACCACGGAGAACACGAAGTGCACGGAGTTTTTAAGATGGGCGGGAAGTCTAACGGAGCCGGGCGAAAATTTGATGTAGATGATCTTGTATTTTCTCCGTGTCCTCCGTGCTCTCCGTGGTTTATAAATTCAGACCCGCGAAAACCCGCATGATCCGCCAAATCCGCGGTCTATTAAATCTGTGAAATCTCTTCAAAATATTTCACAAACATCTTGATCCCGCCCGAAGTCTGTCCCCAATCGTAATTTTCATTCTTCGCGTGGTAGCCGTGTTCCGGCAGGCTTAATCCTAAAAACGTGATCGGACATTTTAGATGATTTTGCATCGTCACAACTGCACCGATGGAGCCACCTTCGCGTGTGAAAGCCGGGTCTTTTCTGAACGCGAATTTCATCGCCGTTCGTGCCGCTTCGGAGTATGGGCCAGTGAAATCGCCAACGTATGGTTCCAGCGCGTGCTCTAAATTTACCTTCACATCAGGATTAATTTGCTTCACAAAATCTTTCACGATTTTGGCGATTTTGGCAGGGCTTTGATTCGGAACAAGGCGCATTGAGATTTTCGCTTCAGCCTGATGCGGAACAATTGTTTTGACACCAGGCCCGGCGTAGCCTCCGACAATTCCGTGAACTTCAAATGTTGGGAGCGACATAAAAGCCTGCAATACTTCGCCTTCGGATTTTAGATTTGGGCGAATGGATTTCAGCTCATGCGCTTTTTTATAACCCGCCGTCGTGAATCCCGAATTTGTAAAACTCGCAATTTCAGCTTTGGTGATTTTTCTGACATCATCATAAAAACCTTTGATCTTCACCTTGCCTGTCTGAGCGTCGTAACACTTCGCAATCACATCGCACAGCTCGCCAATTGGATTCCTGGCCGCGCCACCTACGAGTCCTGAATGGACATCCTTCTCGTGTGTCTTAAGGGTGAATGTAAGAGCCTGCAATCCACGCAATCCATATGGCACAGCGGGCTTGCCGCGAGCAATCCAAATCGTATCGGACACCAGCACGGAGTCCGTTTTCAGCCTTTGTTTATTGGCTTTGACGAATTTTTCAAAATTCGGACTGCCGATTTCTTCTTCCAGTTCCCAGATGAATTTTACGTTAATGGGTACGCCATTATCCATCGCGTATTTCGTAGCTAAGAGTGCTGTCAACGCAGGTCCTTTATCATCCGTAGTCCCGCGACCTTCGTAGCGATCTCCGACTTTATCAAACGTGAACGGAGCCTTATTCCATTCTTCAGGATTAGCAGGTTGCACGTCCAAATGGTTATAAATCGAAACCGTAGGGAATTTCGGATCATTAATAATTTCGCCTACAACGACAGGATTTCCATCGGTTGGAATGGCTTCGGCTTTGGCTCCGATGCCGCGCAGAAATTCAACAGCAGTGTCGGCACAACGCTTGATGTCTCCCTTACGCTCGGGATCCATACTGATGCTGGGAATGTTGACGAGCGTTGCGAGCTTGTCTTCAAACTCGGCGCGGCTGTTGGTGATGTGGGAATTGATGTTTGTGTAGAGGGGTGATTTTGTAGACATATTTTTTGACAGGATTTACAAGATGAATAGGATTGGTTTTTATGAGTTAGTCTTTGTGAAGTTGGTTTTCAATTTTCGCGGCTACCCACTCAGAAGCATCATCTTGTGAATAGCATGAGACTGAATTCTCCGTGACGTTCGCGCACGCGGATTTAATGATAGCAGGAACATGATCGTTTGTTTTATAAAGTTCCACGAAAAATTTCTTGATGACAATTTTTTGTTCGGTGTTAAAGCAATTAATGCGACGCTGAATTTTATCTCTTTCATGACCGAATAGATCAGAGTATGTAAATTGTTCAAGTAATTCCGTAGCCCATAATGAATTGTCCGGTTCTAGGGCAATACGCAAGAAAGCCGGTAAAAAGTACAGGAATCCCGCATCGTCAAGTCTTTTGATGTTTGCTTGCTGACCGTATAATAAGTCATTGATTGAAAGGGATTGCCAGCTTTTGCCTCGAAAATCAGCAACTTCCCAAATGCAATCTTCGCAGTGACAACCTGCTAAGTCATCGTCAGGTGGTCGTGGAAACCCGCCAAGCTTGTTTTCAATTTCTTGTACAAGAAAATCCATAAAGCAGAATACTAAAGAGGAATACATTGCCCACCAAGTTTATACCGAAACTTCACATTTTCTTTCACGGCAACTTTCGTATATTTCAGCTATGCAGCAAGCAGCACTGATTGTTGTAAAACTTGTGGCAAAGCAATCGGGAAGAACCAAATTGCCGGGTACAAATAATCTTCGCCACTTTCATCAATAATTCTGAGATCGCCATCAGCAGCCGCATCTTCGTCAGGAAGAATACGATAAATTTTATTTCTTTCCAGCGCAGCTGGATATTCATCGTTATTGATACAGACAACAAATTGTGGTTCAGGTGTTGGTTTTTTCATACATTAATCCAAATAGCATTTACGCTTGATTTCTCTTTTTCCAATGCCGTGCGCTTCATACCAATGTAATTCAGCGAATCTGACGTGACCGTTCAAGAGCCGGATCGTTGCATTGCCTTTGAGTTTTCGCCATCGTCCTTTTCCGTACTGTTTTTTCAAACGTGGTAGGTCGCGGATGCTGTTGCCAATTGCGATAACTTCGATGTCGGCGACCTCGCTGATAATTTCAAAGTTCATTCTACCATCCTCGTCAACTCTGAAGCGTAGTGAGGAGATTTCTACTTCTTACCCACCCGGTTCATACCGAAACTTCACACTTTCTTCCACCACAATTTTCGTCCCCTTCAGCTTCGTCAATTTCCCTTCCAGCACCGTCCCTTTCGGCGATTTTGTTGGAAAATCTCCAAGCTTGACGAATTTCCCGGTGAATTTATAGCTGATGGTTTTCACCGCTTTCGTCGTAAAACTTAGTTCCGATAATTTTAGTTTTGGAGCTACTAAAACATAATCCGTTTGATTCTTTTTCTTCAGACGAATTAATCCGTTGAGCGGAGAATCTTTGCCTTTGTCGTCAATCGTCGAAAGGTGAAGGTGGTCAATTTCTTCGAATTCATTCGGGACTTTTCCTTCCAGAAAATAGTAGCCGAAGACATCGGTTTTTTCGGTTTTCGCCTTCTTCTGCGGAGCCGCAAAAACGAGTATCGAGCAGCAGAAAAGGATAAAAACTTTTATCACGTAGTTTGAAGTTTTCATTGGTTTTCTCCTATTTGTTCGTAGCCCCGGCTTCAGCCGGAATATTTGTAGCAACATGAATTCCGGCTGAAGCCGGGGCTATGAACTTTAATTTCGCATCTCTTTAATAAAATTCCGACACGCCGGCCCTAGTATCGCTTCCATCGTAATCATCAAATATGTTGCACCGCGGTCACGCCATTTCTGCGCGGCTTCGAGGTTCGGAACCAGCGTCCCAATGGCGATGCCAGTTGGCTTGATCATTTCAATAATTCGGTCGAATGTTTCCTGTACGAGCGGATGACTCACGTCGCCGGGATGACCCAAAGAATTCGACAGATCTGTGGGGCCAATGAAGATTGCATCAATGTCAGGAACCTGAAGAATTTGCTCCAGATTTTCGACGGCTTGAACCGTTTCGACTTGGGCAATCACCATCGTTTCCGCATTCGATTCAACGGTGTAGTCGGCAAAACTGAATGGTTGTATTTGTCCAAAATTTGCCGCTCGTGATCCCGCTAAACCGCGTGTCCCGCGAGGTTGAAATTTAACGGCATTGACGGCAGCCTGCGCTTCTGCTTTGGTATTTATCATGGGTATTTGCGCGCCCATCATCCCTACATCCATCATGCGCAAAATCTCGTGCGGGAGATTGGTCGGTACTCTGATAATCGGAGTCACATTGCGCAATTCACAGGCACGGGCCAGGTTCTCCGCGTCTTTGGCAAGCAGCGGACTGTGTTCGGCGTCCAGCAAAAAAAAGTCCCAGCCGTAATAGCCAAGAATTTCGACGAGTGTCGCATCAGGATAACGTACGAAGCAGCCCAGCACAGTTTCTCCGGATTTGAGCTTCGCCTTCGTTGTATTTATTCGCATAGTTTGATTCGGGTTCTAAAATATTATTTTGTTTCTGAAGAGAAAAAAGTATAACTTGATTCCAGTTTCACAGAAATACTTGTGAGCCGTAAAGCAGACCAGCAAGAAAATTATTGTATGAGTGAAGAAATTGTCCAACCCCACGTCGAACCGAAAGACGCAGCAGCGGTCATTATGCTGCGAAATCCAGAAGACCCCGAAGTTTATTGGGTGAAGCGTTCTCAGCAATTGAAATTTATGGGAGGATTTTACGCATATCCCGGAGGCCAACGCGACGCCGCCGACAGTGATCTTGCTGTTGCAAATTGTGATGATCCAAACCAGGCGACGATGATGGTTTGCGCGGTGCGTGAAATCTTTGAAGAAACAGGAATTCTGCTGGCTCGTGGTGTCGAGAATTTACAGCAAGCAAAACTTACGGAACTACGCGAAGAATTAGAATCTGGTCTGACAAGTTTCAGTGAGATTTTTGAGCGCGTAAACCTAAGTATAGATGCGGATTTATTGCTTGAAGCTCCACGCTGGGTGACTCCGGTTCCGGCTCCAAAACGGTTTGATACACGGTTTTTTGTGGCGTGGGTTCCGGACTGCGCGGATGGTTTGCAGGTCGCTTCGGTGATTGACGGAGAGCTTGAAAGCGGCGAATGGAATCGTCCGGTTGAGGCTCTAAATAAATGGCGGGACGGCGAAGTAATTCTCGCTTCTCCAGTGTTGTCTCCGTTGCTTGAAATGGAGAAGGGAGTCGAAGAATTTGTTGAGCGCTTGCATCAGTTTTCGCACGAAGGATTTGAAAGAAAATGTGTTGAATTTCGTTACGGATTTAAGATGGTTCCTCTGCGAACTCCAACGCTTCCTCCGGCGACGCATACGAATTGTTATTTGGTTGGCGGAAATGAAATCGTCATCATTGATCCGGGTTCGCCTTATCCTGAAGAGCAGAAAAAACTTGATGATTTATTAGAAAAATTGATGGAAACCGGAATTCGCGTGCGTGAAATAATCATTACGCATCTGCATCCCGATCACATTTTGGGCGTCAATCATCTGGTTGAAAAATTCAAAATTCCAGTGGCCGCGCACCGGCTAACTTCGGAGGAAATTGCCCCAGAAATTAAAGTTGATCGCTTCATCGAAGACAACGAAATTATTCATCTGAGCGGCGAACGCGAATTCCGATTACGTGCTTTATGGACGCCAGGACACGCTCGTGGGCATCTCAGTTTTTACGAGGAACGCACTGGAACTTTATTGACGGGCGATTGCGTAGTCGGAATCGGCACAGTCGTCATCGCTCCGCCGGAAGGCAACATGAGCGATTATTTGCAGTCATTGCAGCGATATTTAGAGTTGCCAAAGTTGAGCGCTTTGATGCCTGCTCATGGCACCGTGCTGGCGGACGCGCGGAGCAAAATTGAAGAATATATCGAGCATCGCGCCGACCGCGAAAAAATGATTTTGGACGTGCTGGCAGTAGAATCGAAAACCATCCCCGAAATAGTAAAGATAGTTTATAAAGAAGTTCCCGAATCGCTTCATCGTCTCGCTGGCCTGTCTGTTCTGGCTCATTTAGAGAAGTTGGTGAATGAGAATAAAGTACAGCAAAACGATGAGATCTATTCAGTAGCTGGTTAAAAAACTAGCTCCGTGGGAGCAGCATCTGCACATTTCGCTCCTAACGGAGTTGGAAAACTTGTTACTGACAGTTGCTATAAATATGACGCTCCTCTGGAGCTAATTTTTCCAAAGCTCCTCTATTGATTTGAAATCGCCCCACCAAAAAAACAATGAATACAAAATCCAAACTTCGTACTGAAGATACGAATTCTTCTACCGTAATCATAATTTGCTTTGCGCTCTTATTGATTTTAGCCGTCGCCTTTTTCGTGAATAGACCTAACGATCTTGGGAATTTTCCAATCATAATTTCACAATTCGCTACAAGTTTTTCAGAAGGCAAAATCCTGACGATAGGAGTTCTTAAAAATCAATTCTGCGCAATATTCATTGGGTTAGGAGTAATGTTGTCCTGGGTCGGATTAGGATCGGTGTTGCGTCGAATAATTGATCTAGAATCTTTGGATCGGACATTTCTTCTAACAATTGATGCCGCGCTCGGAGCTTCTATCTGGTCGCTGATTTGGTTCGTTTTCGGATGTACAAATTTATTGAAATCCCCGGTTGCACTTGGACTTCTCATCGTTGGAATTAGCTTGGGTGTTTTTGCAATATTTCAGCAAATTAAAATCCGACGCGAAAGTCAAAATATAGAAAAAAGCCTGATTTCATTGATCGGGAAAGCTATCGTCGGAATTGTAATCGCGCTTGGTTTCATTAGTTCTCTGGCTCCGATCACGGGTAAAGATGCGCTGGTGTATCGTCTGGCTGTCCCGCAATTATTTGTTCGCGCTGGAGGCTTTGTTGATGGTGGAACAAATTTTCTCAGTCACGTTGCTTTAGGTGCAGAGATGAATTCGACGTGGGGCATGCTCGTGGGAAATATGATCAATCAAGAAGTCGGAGAATCTGCGTTCAGTTTAATTTCCTTCGCCTATTTTTTGCTGTTGCTGATGGCCGTTTATGGAGTTGCCCGACAGCCGGGATTGAGTGCAGATTGGAGCTGGATTGCGACTGCAATTGTGGCTTCAATTCCAACCATGTTTCAAGTCGCGACGAGTTGTTATGTAGATCATGCGCTGGCATTGTATGTGCTACTTGGAGCTTATTTTATCGGTGCTTGGTGGAAATCCGAGGAACCAAAATCATTGATTTTTGCCGCGATATTTTTAGGCGCGGCGTTGGCGGTAAAATTTATTGCAGTCTTCGCCTGCGTGACAATTTTCGTGTTGATTATGCTCAAAGTTCGTGACGCGCAGAAGCATAATTCTCCAAACGCGAATCAACTTTTTTTGCACGGAATTCTGATGCTCATCGCGGCTGGATTTCTTGCCAGTCCGTGGTATTTCAAAACGTGGAGCAAAACCGGTAGTCCAATTTTTCCTTCCTACGCGCATCTCTGGAAAAGTAGCGCGCCGGGATGGGACGCGGAACGCTCGAAGCTGTGGCAGTACTCACTTTCACATTACGGTGACCCGCAAAATATTTTTGATTACCTGCTGACACTGCTCAAAGTTTCCACTGTGGCGCAACCGGAAATCTTGAAAAAATATGACGGAGTGTTGGGAATTTCGATTCTGGTTGGACTTCCTCTATTGATCCTCGGATTATGGAAATTGATGCCGGATATATCTGTGAAAGTCCTCTCAGGGATCGCTGCCGGATGGTATTTCTGCTGGCTGTTTTCCAGTCAGCAATTACGCTTTCTTATGCCCGCGATACCATTGTTAACATTGGCTATCGTAGCAGTTGCCGCTTCAATACAGGTGAAAAAAAACTGGCTTTTAAAGGGGCTGATTTTATCAAGTGTAATTCCCGGATTGCTCGTAATTCTGGTTTGGTTCCTTGAGGCAAATCCGGTGCTTGCCGCGCTTGGCGGTGAAGCGCGCGAAGAGTATTTGCAACGCCGACTGGAATTTTATCCATTCTATCAGGCGGCGAATAATTTGCTTCCCGCAGATGCAAAAATCTGGCTCATTAATGTGCGCAACGATACGGTGCATTTGGAGCGTGCGTATTTTGCCGATTACTTTTTTGAAGACTTCACGATTTCTAAAATGGTGAAGGAAGCATCAAGCATTGGGCAGCTTAAAGCGAATATAAAGGCGATGGGGATCACACATCTTTTAGTTCGCTACGATGCTTTGAATGATTACAACATCAGTCCGCTGGTAGACGACGTGACGAAATCAGAGGTTGAAAATCTAGCCAAAATTCGGATGTTCAATGAGTTGCTGACGGAAGAATCGAAAGTACTAAAAAAAGATGCCCGGGTAATGTTGGTAGAGATCAACTAATGCAGAAGTCCGCACGCAGTCAGGGCGTTTTCACTAATTCAAGAATAGACCACGGATCGGGCTGATCAGGCGGGTTTACGCCGATCTGAAATTCAGACCCGCGAAGACCCGCTTCATCCTTACATCCGTGGTCTATTCTTTGATTAGTACTGTCACCCTTACAGCGTGCGGGCTTCTGCATTTTCAAAAATTCCAAGAAATTCGCTGAGAATTTTCATTGTAATGCCCCAGATTTCTCCGTGTGGTGACGGGTAGGCCGGATATTTAATAATCGCTTCGCCGTGCTGATAACGGTGCGTGGCAGATTTTCCCGTCCGTTGCAATTCATTGATCGGCATCCAAAAAGCAGTCGCAATTTCGTAGTTGGGTTGCAGCGAAAATTCAGCCGGAGCCAGTGCAATCAGCGGAGTAATTTCGATTTTTGGCAGCAATGCATTGACCGGAAAAAGTTGCGGTAGCAAACCGATAAAGCTTTTTTCCAAATCTAATTCAATTCCAACTTCTTCAGCCATTTCACGCGCGGCAGTATGGATCAAATTCTGATCGGTCGCGTCGGCTCGTCCTCCCGGCAATGCTAGATGCCCAGACCACGGATCACGCGGATGTTCGGCGCGTTTGATAATCAGGATTTCCAGTTCCGATAAATTTTCGCGTAACAAAACGGTGACGGCGGCCTGTTTGGTTCGTTCAATTTCAACCGGTAATGGCTGGCGAATCGGCCTCTGCTGGCGGATCAACTGGATGGTTTGCTCTAAAGTTTTCATCGTCATTCCAGTTTATCATTGAAGGAACGGGGCAGAAAAAAATCGTTCTGAAAAAAAAGAATTCTTGAGCTTTTCTTTCAAACTGAATACAATGCTCTCGCTTGCGGTTGAACCAGCCATTCATCTCGCTCAGCCTGATTTCTTTTTGACCGACAGCACCATCGGTCGCCATAAATCGAATCCTTAGCCAGCGGTCATTCCCAAATTTAGACTGCCAGTGATTCATAACGAAAGAGGTTTTATCATGCAACGTTTTCACGTTCATGTTTTCGCACGTTTAGGGCAAGCCCTGTTCCTTTTTATTTCTTGTGGAATTCTGGTTTTTGGTCAGGGCGCAAATTCTAAAGCTCCTTTACTGGAGCGAGAATTATTTTTTGTCGGATCGGAAATCATCAATCCACAGTTGTCACCGGATGGACGGAGGCTGGCGTTTCAAAAGCTACAAGACAAAGCAGTTTGGGTAAAGGGATTGCACGATCCAGTTTCTTTTGCAAAACGGATTTCGAACGATGCCGTGCAAAATTTTGCCTGGAGCGCTGACGGAAAATATTTGCTGCTCACGCAAAAGAATATGCTTCAAATTTCGGAAGTTTCTAACCCTCAAATGAGCACTTCAATAAAAGGAGATTTGAAGAATATTAAGCTCAATCAGGCTCGTTTGCTGCAACTGGTCGCAGCGGATGCGGACACGATTATTATTGGCAGCAATGAGCGCGATGAAGCGTGGCCGGATTTATATAAAGTCAAGCTTTCGACGGGTGAACGCCGACTGTTGAGCTTAAATCTTAACAAAATATCCTCCTGGGTTTTTGATCAAAAAGGGCAGCCGCGCTTTGGCGTCCACTTGTCAGACGATGGCGGGTTGGAAGTGATGCGGCTCGACGGGAATTCCTCGGAAAAAATCTACGATTGCAGTGTTAACGAAATCTGCCTTCCGGTCAGAGTCCATAAAGACGACAAGCGTTTATATCTTCAGACAAATCGCGGTGAAAATACTGATTTGACGCGGTTAGTATTGCTTGATCCTGAGACCGGAAACGAAGAAGTTATCAGTTCCGATCCGCTGAATCGCGTCGATTATAAGGGCGCATTTTTCTCAGAGATTTCGCAGGATTTGCTGGGCACAATGTACGACGGTGATCGCCCCAGAATTTCTTTTAACGACAAGATTTTTGAGGCCGACTACAAGATTTTAAAGCGCGAATTAGCCGGGCAGGAAGTGTCAATTCTTTCGGCCTCCAAAAATGAACGGATTTGGATTGTGAATGCTTACAGTGATGCCGAACCCGGGCAGGTTTTTATGTTTGACCGAAATTTGAAGTCGGTCAAATTTCTTTATCGCAGCCACCAAAAATTGAATCGGCAACAGCTGGTAGGTACGCAATCTTTCCGCTACAAAACTTCTGACGGAATGGAAGTTTCGGCTTATCTAACTGTTCCCAAAAATGTCGTCGCCAAAAATCTTCCATTAGTCGTTTTGCCTCACAATAAAGCCTGGATGAGGACTTCGTGGGGATATGATGCGACCGCTCAATTTCTGGCGAATCGCGGCTATGCTGTGCTGCAATCTAACGTCCGATCTTCTTCTGGATTTGGCAAGAAATATTTCAATGCCGGAAATCAGCAATGGGGCGAAAAAGTTCAATCTGATTTGCGCGAGGGCGTAAAATTCCTGGTTGATTCAGGCATCGTTGATAAGCAACGAGTCGGAATTATGGGTAGTACTTTTGGAGGTTATTCGGCGCTCGCAGGAGTGGCTTTTTCTCCCGAAGTTTATGCGGCAGGCATTTCAATTTCCGGCCCGATTAATTTGGTGAGTTATGTTGATTCTTTGCCTGCAAATTGGCATTCAGGGCGCAGTCTTTATGCTGCACGAGTTGGCGATTCAGGCACTGATGAGGGCAAAAATTTATTGATCAAACAATCACCTTCGAGTGCGGTAGCGCAGATCAAATCCCCTGTCATGATTGTTCAGGGAGCAAATGATTTTCGCATCAACAAAAGGGAAGCCGATGAATTCGTTGGTGCTCTCACAGAACTGAAAATTCCAGTGCAATATTTGTTCGCCGCCGATGAGGGGCATGGCATTTCGAATCCCGAAAATCAGTTGGCCGTGATGGCTGCTGCCGAACAATTTTTTGCGAAGCATTTGAATGGTCAGGCACAAGTTGAAATTCGTCCCGAATTAGCGTCACGGCTCCAAAACCTCACAATTACTGACGATAAAGCTCCGATTTCGTCTTTGGGCAATCAAGTAGCGTCCAACACAAAACAAGAGTTCAAAGGAAAAATTACTGAAATTGTTCCTGACCCAGTTGAGACGCCTGCGCCAACTTCAGTACCCATCAGCGAAGTTGAAAAAACAAAAGAAAATTCTGCGGTGATTGAAAATAGTCCTGTCAAAGGAAAAGTGGCGCCGATAATAGCGGGTGTAAAAGACGAAATTGCCAATGTCGTCATAACTCCCGCGTCAGAGCCGGGTGCAAAAGCTGACGTGAAAGATGAGTTGATCGTTAAAGCAGAGCCAATTACCGCAGAACCTGTGACGACTCCCATGCCAGAAGCAACTATAAAAAAATCTGATCCCGTCGCCATTCGTGTTGTGACCAGAAAAGCCGGATTATCCACAAGTATTCACCGGTACAATGCAAAAATTGAGATGGGACAACAATTAATTCCGGTCACCATTCAAACGGAGATTCGCGAGAATAACAACGATCAGTGGGTCGCGAGCGAAGTGATGGAAACTCCGCAGGGAACTGTGATTGAAACCAGCATTCTCGATAAGAAATCCTTGCAGGTTTTGAACCGTTCGATGAGGCAGGGAGCATACGAATTTGACTTGAGTTTTAATAATCAAAAAGCTACCGGAACCCAAAAATTGAATGAAACTCACTCGGCGATAACCGGAGACGCAGAAGGTGAGATTTTTGCCGACGGGGCAGGCATTCAGGCGGTCATCGCTTCGCTGCCTTTGATGGAAGGATACACCAAAATATTTTGCAATTTTGATGAAGAACGTCAAAAATCTATCGTGAAAGAATTGACTGTCATTGGTACGGAAACGCTCAAAATTTCGTTGGGAGAATTTAAGACACTTCGCGTTTCAATCACCGGAGAATCCGGTGAAGAAATGGTGCTGTGGGTCGATAAAGAATCACGAAACGTAGTGAAATTCACGAAGGTGCTTGCCAAAATGGGAGGCGCAAAATTGACTGGAGAATTGGCGAGATAAAAGTGATGAGGGAAGCAGTGATGAGTAGAAAGTGATGAGTGATGAGTTTTCTTCTTACAATTGACAGCGAGAGCCAAACAATCCTACTCATCACTCATCACTCATCACTCATCACTTCTTCCTCCTTTTCGCTACGAAAGGCTTTGTGCTAGAATTATTTTCTTTTACGAAGTCTTTTTTTTACGTCGAGAAGTTATGGGAATACCGCTATTACAGGCTGCCAGGATTGGCGCTTACATCTTCAAACAAAAAATCAAAGGCACAAAACGTTATCCGCTAGTCTTGATGCTCGAACCGTTATTCAGGTGCAATCTGGCTTGCCCAGGCTGCGGGAAAATTCAGTACCCCGGAGACATTCTCAAGAAAAATATGTCGCCGGAAGATGCCTTCAAAGCAATGAAAGAATGCGGTGCTCCGGTCGTCAGCATCGCTGGCGGAGAGCCGTTGATGCATCCCGAAATTGAGACCATCGTGAACGGTATGATCGCTCGGAAAAAATTTGTTGTGTTCTGCACCAATGCGATTTTACTGGAAAAAAATCTTCACAAATTTACACCGTCGCCGTACCTGACTTTCAGCATTCATCTGGACGGGATGCGTGAGCAGCATGATCACGCAGTTGATCGAAATGGTATTTTTGATGTTGCCGTTAATGCCATCAAAGCAGTTAAGGCGAAGGGATTTCGTGTGAATACGAACACGACAGTTTTCGATGGCGAGAAGCCGGAAAAACTTCACGAACTCTTCGATTTTCTGGCGGATATGGAAATTGACGGGATGACAATTTCTCCGGGTTACAGCTACGCAATGGCTCCTGATCAGGAACATTTTTTGAAGCGGGAGCAGTCGAATAAATTATTTAAGGAAGCGTTCGCCCCAATGAATACGGCTCGCGGAGCGCGTTGGAAATTTACGAATTCACCATTTTTTCTGAAATTCTTGAAGGGCGAAATTGAGTACGATTGCACACCGTGGGGCAATCCGAATTACAATGTCTTCGGTTGGCAGAAGCCTTGTTATTTGTTGAATGAAGGCTACGCCGAAACGTTTTCAGAATTGTTGGAGACGACGAAATGGGAAGATTACGGCCATAAGAGCGGAAACCCAAAATGCAAAGATTGCATGGTGCATTGCGGCTTCGAACCAACTGCGGTAATTGACGCGACAAAGAATTTGAAAAATATGCTGGTTTCGATCAAGGGACTGAATTGAAGAGGTGGTCGGGGATCGGTATGCGGTAGTTGGTTTTGTAGCGGACGGTCATAAATATAACGCGCAGCTGTTTTTACCGACCACCGACCATTGATCCCCGACCATCTCTTCCTACTCCATTATTTTCCGAGCTTCTTTCCATCTCCCACGCGTAAAATCGGGAATCTTCACAGGTGCGCTGCCTTGGGCGACTGACAGTTCACTGACGGGGCCGGTCGCGCTCCACGCTGCCGCATCATACACATCCATGTCAGGCGCTAAGCCTTGTTTCAGGCACTGGACGGTTCGATACACCATGATGTAATCCATCCCGCCGTGTCCGCCGTTTTTCTCGGCTTCCTCTCCAAAAGATTTCCAGAGCGAATGTTCGTATTTTTCTTTGTATTTATCGAGACCGACATAGCGTTCTTCTTTCTGGTCAGCTTCGATGTAAATGCGCGAAGGATAATCACGGAAAATTCCTCTCGTCCCTTGAATTAAATTAATCCGGTCATAAGGCCTGGGCGTAGTGATGTTGTGTTGCAGCATAATCGTCCGCCCTTTAGCGGTTTTGATAATGCTGGTGTTCATATCTCCGCAAAGATATTTTTCATTCCATTTCGGATCACCTTTGGGGACAGTTTTTTCACGGTATTCATTCAGCCCAAGCGCAGGCGAACTGACTGAAACTAAATATTGATAACTGTCGCCGCGATTAATTCCCATGTAATTTGAGACCGGCCCCAGCCCGTGAGTAGGATAAAAATTACCATTCTTTTTGATATGCGGGGTTCGTCGCCACAAACCTTCACTTTTATTTTCGTTGAGGATGTAGCGGAGGTCGTGATTGTAAGCAGCTTCGCCGTGCAGCAAATCTCCAAGCATTCCGGCTTTGACCATATTCAAAACCATCAACTCACTTCCGCCGTAGCAGCAATTTTCCATGATCATGCAATGGCGTCTGGTTTTTTCTGAGACGTTCACGAGTTCCCAGCAACCTTCGAGCGTCGGAGCAGCGGGGACTTCAGTTCCGCAATGCTTCCCATTTTTCATTGCGGCGACCGCCATCGGCACATGCCAATCCCACGGTGTCGCGATATAGATAAAATCCACATCGTCGCGCTTACACAAATTTTCAAAATCACGGTCATTTTTGCCGTACGTCGCTGGAGTTTTTTGCCCGGCTTTTTCAATTCGCTTGACGGCCTTTTGCACCTGCGCATTATCAATATCGCAAATCGCAGTCACCTGAACTCCGGGAACTGCCAGCCATTCACCAAGCATCCCAAGCCCGCGTCCACCGACGCCGATGATTCCCAAGCGGACATTTTCCCCACGTGCTTCGAACTTAACATCTGCCATAGAAGCTCCGGTTTGCGGAGGGGGTTCCAGCCAGGAAGCGATTGAGGGAGAAGTTAGTCCTAGCGTAGCCCCCGCCAGCGAAGCATTTCGTAATAAATCTCGACGCGAAACTTTTGATTCACTCATGATTTGTCCTTATTAAAATTGTTGAATACTTTCGAGAAATCGAAACATTAGTTGACCATAAAAGGGGCTGGATCGCAAATCTCTGAAGCGACAAAAGACTCAGAATTTTCTCCACCAAAAGTTGGAGGTTTCTTGACTTCATCCACCGAACGTTGTAGCTTAGCCAGCGTCAATCTAGTTTGTTCCTACAAACAAGTATAATAAATAATAAAACGCTTTGCTGACCGATGATCGTTTTTCAATTTTATCCTCAAGACAATTAATCTCTAATGATTGAATTGCAGGTGAAATTGATTCTACCAAAAATGGATAAAGTCGCTGATTCCACTCTACAAACAGCACTTATCCGCAAATTAACCTAGGTACAATAGTTAATTTTTTTTCGGAGGAATTCCAAATGCATAGAAGTATTCAAACTTCTACACCACATTCGAGCGCTTTCTCGCTACTAGGTCGTCTTTTGACACCAGTTGTAGCGGGGGCAATTGCTCTAATGTTCATGCTCTTGCTTCAACCTGCGGCATTCGCTCAGGTTTCGTCAAGCGGCACCATACGCGGAGTCGTGAAAGATCAGTCAGGCGCAGTCGTGCCGAATGCGACAGTAGTTGCAAAATCTGATCGAACCGGCTCGGAGCGTAAAGGCACATCAAACAGCGAGGGAGGGTTTTCGTTCCCCGCTCTTGATCCCGGAACTTACACCATTACGGTAGAAGCCGGTAACTTTAAGAAAAGCGTTCAGACAGGCGTTTCTCTTAGCCCCAGCGAAACTAAAGGCATAGACATTGCCCTCCAAGCTGGTGGAGCCAATGAAACCGTCAACATCGTCGGCAGTGCGATTGAAGAAATCAAAACTGAAACGGGCGAACGCTCAAATACAATTAAAGCTTCACAGATCGAAAATCTTTCGATCATCGGACGCTCAAGTCTTGAACTATTACGCGTCCTTCCAGGCGTCGTGGCTCCTGACCAGGCCGGAGCTGTCGCCAGCTTTGGTGACGCTTCTCAGTACGCCGTTAACGGTCAACGCGGAAATAACAATAACGTTTCTGTAGACGGTTCACGCGTGATTGACATTGGTTGTAACTGCGGTTCGATTGTTTCAATGAACAACGACATGGTGCAGGAAGTCACCGTTCAGTCGAGTAACTTCGCAGCTGAGCACGGAAATAGCGGAGTTCAGATCAGCGCGGTCACTAAAGGTGGCGGACGCGATTTTCACGGTTCAGTTTACAACTACACCCGTCATGACGCATTAGGTGCAAATGATCGGTTCCGAAATTATATTAAAGCAAAAGATCCGACATCATTGGCAGCAGCTAAGCCAGTCGGTCGCTTCTACTATAGTGGTGGAAATATTGGTGGACCTGTTTATTTACCAAAGAAAGTCTTTGGTCCATTAGGTGGGTTCAATGAAAGCCGTGATAAGTTGTTCTTCTGGGTTGGCTATGAAGAACAGCGTCAGAGTTTTGGCGCTGATCCAAAGACTGCCGTTGTTCCGACTCTAAAGCAGCGTAATGGCGATTTTAGCGAAATTATCGGAAAGAGTATTTTGAATCAGGCTGGTTCGGTCAGAATTCCTGGCGGATTTGCTCGCGCTGGACAGGATATCCCGAATGGTAATCTAGCACCGTACATTCACCCGTATGGAAAAGCTTTAATCAACCTTTATCCAGTTCCAAACTTTAACGATCCTAGTGGACGTTTTAACTACATCGCAAATCCAACTCAGTTTTTGAATCGCAAAGATTTGAAGATGCGTTTCGATTACAAACTCAACGAGAAATCAAACATGTATGTTCGTTTGACTCGTGAGACGGAATTGCAGGATGGAGCGTATGGTATTTGGTGGGGACCTTCATCTTACGAATTGCCTACTCACAACCAGAGCACCAATCTTGGACGTTCAGTGGCTGTAGGTATCACGAGCGTTTTGAATCCCACGATGACGAACGAAATCGTCATCAGCGGTAGCAAGCTCAAGCTTGATAATAATTACGCTGATGCGAGCAAAGTCAAATTAAGTTCGTTAGGATTGCAAAATCTGAAACTGCCATTTGACAAGCAATTTGGTCGTCAGAGCGATAATGCTCCTCTGTCATTAATCAGCTGGGCAATGGGTTCACTCTGGTCACCAGGCACGAATCCTATCTTTGCTTATAACGACAGCTTCTCCGTTACCGACAACTTAACCAAGATTGTTGGCAGCCATTCGCTGAAATTCGGCGGTGTGGTTGAGCAGGGAAATAAGAAACAGAATTTCCAGGATACATCTGAAGGTCAGATTGAATTTAATCAGTGGAGCAGCAATGGAACCAATAATGACTGGGGTAACTTACTCGTTGGTCAACTTGGATCCGTTGGGCACAGTGTGAAGATTCGTCCTGGTAACTATCGCTTCTATAACTATGAAGGATATGCACAGGATTCATGGAAAGTGCGCTCAAATCTTACTTTCGAGTATGGAATGCGTGTCACTCACATGACGATTAACAAAGAGCGCAAGGGATTTGATGTTTTATTCGATCCTAAGGCTTACAAACTAGGTGCTGGATATTACATCAATGGTGACCCGTTCAGCCCGAATGGAATTGTTTCTGCTTCGCGTGGTCAAATTCCAAAAGGTGCTGTAATTCCTCCGGCAGTTCAGTGGGCTCCACGTGTTAATATTGCTTGGGACGTTAAAGGCAATGCTGATTTAGTCGTTCGTGGTGGAATCGGAATCTTCTACAATCGTGTACAAGGTAACGCCCAGTATGATGCGACGCTTCGTTCAGCAACGAACGGAAATATCGGAACCAGTTTTGGTTCAGGAACTACCATTCAAGGTTCAGGCACATCAGCTGATGGCAAGACCTTTGATCAGATTGGTGGATTGACTTTCGACAATCTGTCTTTGCCAAATCCCCTGAGATTGGCAAGTGGCGGTGGAGACATTCTTTCACCGAATCCTGATTCCAAAAAATTCCCAACTACTTACTCGATGAGCTTGAGTGTTGCCAAACGACTTCCCTTCCAATCAGTTCTGGAAGTTGCGTATGTCAGTACATTAGCGCGCCATCTTGGTAATCGTCGTAGTATTAATTTTGTTCCGTTGGGAGCCTTGTTGAAGGGCACCGTTCCAGGTGATACAGGTAGTACTACTACCTTCCTGAATACAGCAGCTTGCAACCCCTTGGTCGCAGGTAGTTGCAAGCCGACCGTGACGACAGGAGTTAAGGCTGATTTAACTAACATCCTTGTGCGTCAGGCACTTGATGCCGGAGCCATTAACAAATTCAGAACCTATCCTGATTTGAGTGCGCTTCGTTATCAGGAATATACGGGAACGTCCAACTATCATTCATTACAGGCAACTTTAAGCCGTCAGTTAGGCAAGAGCCTCCAGTTCTATGCAACCTATACTTTCTCGAAAGTGTTGGGAACACTGGCTGGTGACGGTGAAGACGTTGACCCGTTGGATGCACGTGGACGCACCTACGGTGTTCTAAATTTTGACCGAACTCATGTCTTTAATCTCTCGTACAACTACAACATTCCTGAGTTGGCGCGTGGCGGATTAAAGAACCCATTCACCAGTGCTTTACTGAATGGTTGGCAACTGTCCGGTATCACAACTCTCAGTAGTGGTACTCCAATTCGCTTGAGATTGACTGGTGATATTGTCAGTGGTCAAACGGCAATTGCTTATTTTGGTTCAGATGCTTTTATTTCTGGAAATAATGCATCAGGCGCAGTTTCGCCTAATATTGTTGGCGACCCGCGTGTAAATGGTACAAAAGTTGGTGAGAAGATCGTTGATCTGGCAGGAATTACACTCCCGGCTCCTGGCACATCTGGACCATCAGTTTCACCGTTGTACCTGCGTACTCCAAATAAATCCAACTTTGACGTAAGCCTCTTTAAGAACTTCAAGTTTAAAGAGACGAAGAATCTGCAATTCCGTGCAGGATTCTTCAACGTCTTCAATCAAGCGTTTGCGAGAAACTTCGACACTGGTGGTGGCGGAAATAGCGATATTTACGTGACCTTACAGACCGTTTGTAACTCAAGAACAATTACTAACTTCAGCTATCTTGACGCAAGTGGTGCTTCACAGACCTACAATCAAACGATTGCTAATGGTGTTGGTGGTACAGCTCAAGGTATTTGCGATATTTCTAAAGGATTTAGTTATACACAGGATACTAAAGATAACTTTGGAAAAATTCTCACGAAGCGCGGTGCTCGTGTTGTTGAGTTAGCGCTCAAGTTCACCTTCTAAGTCTTTACTTAATTGGTGTTACAACTATTGGTGCGGGGGAGATGAGCAATCACGACCCTCGCACCAAATTTATTTGGAGGTCTCCCCATGAAATACTACTTCTTAGCTGCCGCAATTTTATTGATTACATGTTTTACTATCGCGCAGGATTCTTCACAGCGGTTGCTCTATGCTGACTTTGAAGCACTCAGCAAGGACAAAACTCCAATGAGCAAACGCGAGGGACATATCAGCTTTAATGTTGAATCTCAGAACAGTGGCAATAAGCCCAAAATTGTCCCCAAAATGCTGGGAGCACAAGACAAACTGACGCAGCGAATTGGGTTTGAATTCGAGATTTCTAAACCGAATGATTGGGGTGCAGCGTTTATGAAAGTTAATGGATTTAAGGATCGCGGACGTGCCTCTGATGAAGCACGGACGTTGTTGGTTAAGGCTGAAGATTTGAGTGCTTATAATTATCTGACTCTTGAGGTTGGTGCAGCCGGGGCGACTCAAATGCGAGCCGATTTAATCAGTGAAGGAAATGGGATTGATGCTGGTGGCGCTACGCAGCGACTGGATTTCACAGTTGATAGTCAGCTTAAAACCTATCGCCTGAAAATCAGTGACTTCAAGCAACCAACAGGAGATTGGGTCAAGCGGAAATATACAGTTGATCAAGTAATAAAAAAATTGACGGCTGTACAAATCAACGTTACGCAGACGCCATCAAAAGGGTTTGTTGTAGTTGATAATATTGCTTTTGAAAAATAAATTTTATCAGGCAACAGCAAAGAGGAACATCAGACTCTAAGTTCTGGTGTTCCTTTTCTAGTTTGATGCTCAATATCGGAGTGAATGGTATACTTAGTCGGGACAATTTTTATTTATGATTTTCGCGCAAGCACTTTTTATTTTATTGCTAGCCCTGACACAGCCTCAGGATGGAGCAATAGTGCGTCAATCTGAAGCGCATTTTTCGCGTGCAGTTGAGCTTCAGCAAAAAGGCGATTTAGAAGGAGCGCGTGAAGCCTACGAAGCCTCAATAAAATTAATCCCGCGCCGTTCTGATGCGCTTTCAAATCTTGGGATTATTCATGCGAAATTAGGGCAGTACGAAAAAGCCATCAATAGTTATAAAGCAGCACTGGCGATTGATCCGTCCGAAAATATCACTCACTTAAATTTAGGAATCGCGTATTACCAAACAGAACATTTTATCGAAGCGCAATCCGAATTTCAGCAAGTCGTCAAAGCACAACCGGAAAATACGCAGGCTCGATTTTTGAATGGAATGTGTTTGTTCTACGCGGGGAAGCTCAAACCAGCCATTTCTGAATTTGAAAAAATTTACGCCGCCCAGCCAGAAAACATTTCCGTCGCGTACGCGCTCGCCAATGCTTATATCCAAGACGAACAAGTTGACAAAGGTCAGTTTCTCGTAGACAAAGTTTTCCGAAATCTGAATTCCGCTGAAGCGCATCTCATCATTGGTTCATTCAATCTGGCGCGGAAAGAATTGCAACCCGCCGCCGAAGAATTGCGACAAGCCGTCGAAATAAATCCAAGATTGCCAACCGCTCATTCACAGCTTGGCGTAGTCTATTTAATGACCGGAAATCGTGATTTGGCGATCAAAGCTTTTCAGGATGAACTGGCATTAAATCCTAATGATTTTGTGGCAAATACTCGGCTTGGTTGGTTATATCGCGAAGATAATAGATTGGACGAAGGCGAAAAATTGCTGAAGCGTTCGCTGGAATTGCGCCCGAACGATCCGGCTCCTATGTTTCAATTAGCGCAACTCGTAAACGCGCAGGGCAAGCCAGAAGAAGCTGCAAAATTACTTGAAGCAGTTGTCATGCAACTTCCAAATTACAACCAGGCGCACGTTTTGCTCGCACGAATTTATTTCAAATTGAAACGTATGGAGGACGCAAAACGTGAACAGGCGATCATTGCGCGACTCACGGCGGAGCAGCAAAAAAATCAACCAACGTCACAGTCGCAAAAATTGGCGGATCCCAATGATCGAAGCTTGAAAAATCCGCCTCCGAAACAGAATGAGAAATAATCTGATCGTAAAATTAGTTCTCGTACTTGGCTTTTTTATTGGCGGATTTGGTCTGGTCAGTAAAAGTCAAAACCCGAAAACTATTTGGCGTCCTACTAAAGTTCCAGCGGGAACAATATTTGCCGGACGACAAGCTTGTGCCGAATGCCACGCTGATAAAAATAAATCGCAGCTCCAAAATTCAATGGGCAAAGCATTGGAACACGTCATTGATGCGGAGAATCTTAAGAAATTTCCGAAGCTTTCTTTTCGTTCCGGCGATTATCTTTTTCAAATTATTCGTGACGGAAATCAAAGCATCTACAGCGTGACGAATGGCAAAGAAACCCTGACTGCGCCGATTGCGTATTCGTTCGGACAAGGCAAGTCAGGGCAAACATACGTGCTAAAATTGGACGGCAGATTTTATGAAAGCCGCGTCAGTTTTTATAATGAAATTAATGCGCTGGACACCACACTCGGCATTCCTCCGCTCAGTGCAAAACCGGAATTGACCGAAGCATTCGGTCGCCTGATGTCCACCGATGAAACGATGCATTGCTTCAGTTGTCACGCGACGGGAGCGAGCACTGGCAAGCAACTTCATCTCGATAAACTTGAACCTGGCATCACCTGCGAAGGCTGTCACGGTCCCGGCGCCGATCATATCAAAGCCAGCAAAGCCGGAGAGCCGAGCGCGAATAAAATTTTCAATCCCGGCAAAATGAGCGCGGATGATTTGACGCAGGATTTTTGCGCTTCGTGTCATCGCGGAGCAGAAGATTTGATTGGATTGCCGCGACAGGGCGGACTCAATAACGTACGCTTTCAGCCTTACAGAATTTTCAATAGCAAATGTTACAGCGATGATAAAAAAATTAGTTGTGTCGCGTGCCACGACGTACATCAACCGCTGCAACAGGAAGCAAAATACTACGATGCAAAATGCGCGGCGTGTCATACCAAAGCGGAAGCCGCGACGAATAAACTTTGCAAAGTCGGTTCGAAAGATTGTGCTTCGTGCCACATGCCAAAAACAGAATTACCCGGCTCACATTTTAAATTTACCGATCATCGCATTCGCATCGTCAAAGCTGGAGAGCCGTATCCGAATTAATAGTTCAACAACCTTCTGTTTGTTGAAGTTTTACAGAAAAAACGCAGTTATCGATAGGTTGCAGCAAACTGAGGTTTACTGGACATCGAACAAATTAAATCCGCAATGATAACGAAATCACATTCAACCAAAATACTTTTTTTCCTTTTGCTCTTAGCATTACCCGTGTTCGCTCAAAAGCGGCGCCCTACAACTGCCCAACGTCCGCCTGCTGCGCCTTCTCAACAATTTGAGCAAGCCTCCGCCAAAGCAAATCAAGCTCGCGAAGCTGGCAATCTTGACGAGGCGATTGATCTCTACAAAAAAGCAATTTCCTATTCGCCCAAATGGGACGAAGGCTGGTGGTATCTCGCAACGTTGCTTTATGAAAAAGATCGTTATGCTGAAGCCGTCAAAGCCTTCAATAATGCTTCTGCGCTGAATCCAAAAGTCGGTACGCCAATTGCGATGATGGCGTTATGTGAATTTCGTTTGGGAGATTACGACAACGCGTTAGCGCATCTGATTCAAGGGCGTACGCGTGGGATCGGCGACAATCCTGAGCTGAAAAAAGTCCTGCGATTTCACGAAGGAATGTTGTTGCTGCTCAAGAGCGAATTTGAAATGGCGCAAAAAGTTTTTGATGGATTGAGTTATGACAACGTGAATACCGAACAGCTTTTCATCGCGACTGGATTATCAATTCTCCGCATTCCAAGTTTGCCGGAACAGATAGATTTGAAGCATCCAAATTATCAAATGATTCGGCGAGCCGGATACGCTCAGCACCTCATCGCGCAATTGAATGCGAGCGATGGACAAGTGGAATATGATCGTCTAGCCGCAGATTTTCCGAAGACGCCCGGAGTTTTTTACGCCTACGGTCGCTACCAACTTTACCAATTGCGCAACGATGAAACTGCGATCACTGCGTTTCAAAAAGAGATTGAAAATTCTCCGAGTAACTCTTTAGCACGACTACAAATTGCGTACATCAAGATGAAAAATAAAGAGCCGCAGGATGGTGTAAAACTTGCGGAAGAAGGCGTCAAACTTAATCCTCGCCTGTTGCTGGGACATTACATTTTAGGGCGATTATATTTGGAAACCGGAGAAAATCCCAGGGCTATCGAAGAGCTGGAAGTCGCGCAACGAATGGCTCCCGACGAGGCAAAAATTTATTTCGCTCTAGCTCGTGCGTACTCAAAAGCCGGACGCAAAGCCGATGCCGATCAAGCACGACAGAATTTTACGCGATTGAATGCAGTAGCAGAAGCAGCCGCTGCGAATGGATTAAGTCGTGCGACGGCAATCGAAGAGAATGAAGAAAAACCAAAGCAGTAAGTAGCAATCGTTAAGAGTACAAACTTTAGTTTGCCGAACGCCGCGCTTCGCTGGCGTTCACACGCTGAAGCGTGAACTCTGAACGAAGACTAAATAATTCGTTTTTCTTACGACAAAATTTTGCACTACTTTATTTCACTAATAGTAAATTTTTGATCTACTTTTATGTTAGTCACTAATTGAATCTTTCCACTCGGCCAAATAATTTCAAGCTTATCAATTTTATTATTTTTCCCCAGTCCAATATTCTGCGTCAGCGAAGACGAACCGAATGATCCGCCGCAGTTCACTTCACGATAGCGCAACGATTTCTGACCTTTCACGTCAATTAAATTCACTTTTATCTTCGCTCCAATCGCAGCGCGATTGGATTTTTCTCCGATTAATTTCAGGGCGATCCAATGACTTCCGTTCGCTTGATTTGGGTTTTCGAATAACGCTTTGTTGTATTTATCGCCGGGAATGAAGCCGCCCATATTCACAAATAAATCCTGATCGCCGTCGTTGTTAATATCGCCGAAGGCCACGCCGTGCCCTTTTTGCAGGTGTCCCGTGCCACTTGCAGCGGTGACGTCTACAAAAGATTTTCCGCCGATATTTCTAAAAAAGAAGTTCGGCATCAGAGCTGTGTACGAAGGTGCGCCCGTGCCGAGATAAAAATCTACGAAGCCGTCATTGTCTACGTCGCCGAAATTTGCACCCATCGTTGGGACTACACGATTTAATTTTACTTGTGTTGTGACGTCATCGAATCCGCCGTGACCATTGTTGTGATACAGCTTCATCGTTTCCGCTTGCGCTGGCAAGCCAAGATAGCCGCGCGCAACTTCGGTGATGGAGGGAACAAAACTCGCGACAAAAAGATCGAGAAAACCATCGTTGTCGTAATCACAAAACCACGTCGGAAAACTCATAATTGGTTTTTCAACTTTGAGAGATTTTGCGAGGTCGGTGAAGGTTCCATTGCCATTGTTGTGGTACAAAAAATTTTCGCTGCCGTAGTTGGAAACATACAAATCGGCGTAGCCATCGTTGTCATAATCGCCAAATGTAGAGCCTTTTGTAAAGGCAGTTTTTTTGACTCCAGCTTGGACGGAAACATCACTGAAAGTACCGTCTTTATTGTTCTTGAAGAGCTGGCTTGGCGATTCTTCGTGACCTACAAAAACATCTAACCAACCATCGTTATCGAAGTCCGCCCACGCCGCAGAATGGGTGCGATGATCTCCGTTCATCAATCCACTGGCAGCAGTGACATCTGAAAAAGTTCCATCGCCATTATTTTTCAGTAGTGAATTTCGCATCGGAAATTCCCATCCGCCGCGCATCACAAAAATGTCCAGCCAGCCGTCGTTATTGTAATCCGTCTGCGTACAATTAATGCCGCCGATTTGTTCTTCGAGTTTTGCTTTGATCGTCCAGTCCTCAAAAGTCCCATCGCCTTTGTTGTGAAAATATCGAATGGATTCGCAGGAATCTACGCTGGAAAAAACAATGTCGTTGAAGCCATCGTTGTCGAAATCATCAATGATGGATCCTCCCGCGCCGGCAATATTTGTGATGCCAGTGCGTACAGAAATGTCAGGCATGCGTGCGATTTTATTGCCGATCGTGATTGGCGGAATTGGAATCGCTAAATTTTTCGGAGGAATTTTTCCAAGTGTTTGATACGCAAGATTGAGCAACCATCGGACTTCTAAATTGTCAGGTTTTGACGCGAGGTGTTTAGTGAAATATTCAATTGCCGAAGACGAGCCTTTCGGGATTTGATGTTGTGCATTGCGCGAAAGTGGAAACAGGCACATCTCCGCGTTATGATGATGTACGCAGTTATCAAGCTCTCCGCGACGAAGCTGCGCGATGCCAAGAATTTCTTCGAGGTAGGCTTTGTCGGCGGCATATTCTGGATGCTCGGGGAGGCTTAATAACAGGCCCTGATACGTGGCTTCAAAATGTTCGATGGCTTTCGCCATGTTTCCGCGATAGGCATAAAGCTGCCCGATTTCCTGATGGAGGCGTGCGATTTCCAAACGATAACGTTTTTTATCAGAAGCTTTTTCCAGCGAATTTACATAGCTTTCAGCGGAATTCAGCGCAGAAGATTCAGCGGTTTGTTTGGCAGCGCAGATGGCTTTCAGATCAAGCGGATCGGGACGAATTAAGGCGCGGGTGATTTCTACACGACCGGAAACTTCGAGGACAATTTGATAATTGCCAGCGCCAGTGGCTCTGACGTTCCAGGTTTGGTCGTTGGGAGTTTGGGTTTGGGCAAGGATGCGAACCGTGAAAAATAGGAGCCAGAAAATTTTCCCCGAGATTTTACGAGCCATAAACATTTGTTGCCGCGTTAGCGGCAATTGAATTCAGCCGTCGCTAAGGGACGAAAACGAACACAAAGAAATTTATTGTCCTACGGTTGCAGTACAAATGAAGTCGTCCTCGTCGCCGTCGTCGTCCCATCCTTTACCGTAATTTTTAGTTCGTAATTACCGGGAGTCAAGCTATCAAGCGGCAACGCGCTGGCGAATTGAATTCGACCTGTCGCATCCGGTGCAGTTAATTTCAACGGGAAATTCGCAAACGATTTTCCGCCGCTGGTTAATTCCAGATTTAATTTCGTTGATTCTGCTTTGCCTTTCGCCGGATAAACTGTAAAGAAAAATCCAAGCTTTTGCGCCGATTTTTTGATTGGGTCGCCTAAATTAGGATAAACCATAATTCCTTCTAACTGGAACGGGCTATCGAGCTTTTCTTTCGTTTGCTCAATCCGGTTGATGAGGCTGACACTGCTTAATCGGAGAAGCGTTTCATCTGCGTCTGGCACTTGAATTGTAGTTTTTCGTAAGCTGGATTTTTTCGAAGGCATGTCATAAGCAATGACTTCAACGTCGTAATCTCCAGGCGCTAATTCGGTCTCACGATAAAATAAAATATTTTGATTTTTGGTGGGGTTGATTTTATCCATCGAGCCAACCAGCACATAGTTTTGACTGAGCTTACTCACTACCTGCCGCGCTTTATCTTTGATAAGCACGACAACGCTAAAATTGGTGCTAAAACTTTTCTTGGCTTTATCGTCTACGCCTTCGATAAACGTGAAGGCATTCGCCGGAGCCTGTACCGAAATACTTGTTCGACCTGGCTTGGTTGCTTCAGGAAAATTTAAACTAATTGTTTGGATTGGAAACGCATTAGGAGGTGTAGCACTATTCATTAATGCCAGCGCGGGAGCTTCGTATTCTAACACTGGTGAAGAACCTGTTGAGCCAACACCGTAATAGCCTTTGCGCGATTGCACATCAATTCCTGAACGATTTACTTTGAGGCTGATTGTGCGAAAACTTCCGTCGTAATTTAAATTCGTTGGTGTGTAATTCACCATGTAATACGTATTCAAATCTTCATCAATCTGCTTGAGCTTCGGAGCGATGTTGTTGGTGTTTCCGATAAATTGCCCGCCCGTTTCTGCGGCTAATTGCATTAATCCGTTTTGCGGATTGAGATTAAGAATATCTTCATTGCGTTCTAAGTTTTTCGTCATTGGGCCTGATAGATCGGGGCGATCCATGGATTGCATGCGTCGAAATGCACGGGAGTTGATAGCATCGCGCGAAGCTGAATCAGGGCTTTCAGCTCTGAGACCGGCAGTGTCAATCGCATAAAAACTAACGTTCGCCTGATTCGCGGTATTGATGACAGAATTGAACATACGTTTGACGTTGGGCGGTAATACAATTCCTTCTGAGAAGAAAATAACTGCTTTACGTCCAGGCAATCGTTTCATCGAATTCACAACGGCAACTAAACCGTTAAAGGTTGAAAAGCCCTGCTGGTCGCGTTGCAATACATCGAACGTTTCTTTGGATCGTTCTTCCATTTCCGCAAACATTGCATCTACACCGGCGGCTCCGGCAGCGGCTCCTGAGGCGGCGGCACCAGCTCCACTGGCTCCGCCAGCAGTAGCTGCAGCACCAGCCGCCTGATTAATTAATTGTGTCGTATTCCCTGAAACGGATGCGCCGGATTTTTCAAAAGTTGAGGATGCAGTTTGCCCTGCCCGGTCAATGGCGCGGCGCAATAGTGCTGTGTTGTTGGTGTAATTCTGAACTGTTGTTAGTCCTAAATTAATGGTAAAAACTCCGGCGTAATTATCCTGAATTTCACCTTCGCCAACATAGCTGAGCGCAGCCAGGTGCGCTCTTCTGCGCGCGTCCGGCGAGAGCCGATCATAAACCAGCGCAATCGCGCTGACTTTCGTTTCGACATCGCTTGGACCTTTTGGTTTTGGAGCTTCAACTTTTTTTTCTACGACTGCGATATTGGGATTGTTATCAGATTTTACTTCTTCTTTGGACGCAGCGGCTGCGCTGCCGCGATTGACGAGGCGGAACGATTCGATGGGCTGCTTGACGCCATCTTCAAAGACTTCAATGTCTCCAGCTTTGAGGTCTTTGACGGGGCGACCTTTTTTATCTTTGACGACGATGTCGAGCTGGACTTCAGCCGTGCCGATTTTGACGGATTGTTCGCGTTGTTGTGCCTGCAAAGAAATTGATGGTAATAACAAGCAAAAAGAAAGTAAGTATGGCAATGTATGTTTCATAAAAAATCCGTGCATCGTTCAGAGTTACGCGTTTACGCGTGTACGTTTTTAGAAAACTCGTACACGCATAAATGCGTAACTCTGGACGTATTACATTTTAGCACTCGTAAGCTTCGTTCGTGTATAAGCAATCCGAAATCCCTGTCGTTCAAAATTCCGCTGCGAAGTTGTTCCGGGCATCGTTGTTGCCATCACGACATCACAATTATTTTTCTTCGCGTGTGCGAGGCTTGTTTGAATTAATGCACTTTGCACGCCACGTCCGCGAAAATTTTGTAGGGTAGCGTGACCGTAACAATCCGCAATATCTTTATGTAAAAACAATCCACCGCCGCCTGCGGGTTGCCCTTCGAGTTCCACTAAAAAGGGAACTGATGCTTCGGAATGAAACATCGTGACGGTTATTTCCATCATCATTGGTTCCGGTTCTTCCATTGGAACAAATCCAAGCGAGACGACGCGCGCCCATAAATTATCTTCGTAGTTGTTCGGAATTCGCACAGAAATTTCAAGATTTTGTTCCTGAAATTCTGTGAGCGGATGGAAAAGAACGTTGCTGTATTCAAGTACGCGATATCCGCGTTTCATCAGCATTTCTAAAAATCCCGGATCAGCCAACGGGCATAATTCAATATTTGTTGGAGCTTCGTGAAAATTGAAAAAATCTTCGAGATCGTCAAGCTCTGCTTCGGTCACTGCGCCGCTTAATCCCAACCCAAACGCTTGCGTAAGCGGTGAATCAGCACCTGCGAAAATTGCGTAACCTCCCATAATCTGCATCGAAGTTGATCCGATGTAGGGGAAGCGTTTCGCGTGGGCACGGGCGTAGTCTACGCCTTCAAGGGCGTTGGCAATTTCCAGACGTCGCGCCAGATTTTGATCGGCAAAGAGCATTATAAATTCTCGGTGATAAATTTCAGCATCAGCGTTCGCATGTGTTTGACTAACTGCGGATCGCCTACGCCATGTCGGGATTTTGGATAGACCATCAGCTCAAATTCTTTACCGGCTTTTTGCAATTCATACACGAACTGAATCGTATTTTGCATGTGAACATTGTCGTCCATCGTGCCGTGCAGCAGCAATAATTTTCCGCTTAAATTTTTCGCTGCTTTCACGACCGAAGTCTTCGCGTAGCCATCAGGATTGTTTTGAGGAGTCAACATGTAACGTTCCGTATAAATCGTATCGTAAAGATTCCAATCCGTGACCGTGCCGCCCGCGATGCCAATTTTAAAGGCGTTCGAATGCGTCATCGCAAACGAAGTCATAAATCCGCCGTAGCTCCATCCGTTAATTCCTACGCGCGCGCCGTCAACGTAAGGTAATGTTTTCAGGTATTCCACGCCGTCTTCCAGATCGCGCAATTCACCGACGCCGAGATTTTTGTAGGCCGTCCACGTGGATTCTGCGCCCTTTCCAGACGCGCTACGATTATCGCAAATCCAAATAATATAGCCTTTTTGCGCGAGCATTTGATGCCACATGTAATTCGCTCCGCCCCAGGCGTTTCGTACCTGCGGCGAATGCGGGCCGCTGTACGTGTGGCTCCAGACCGGATATTTTTTTGTTGGATCAAAATTCGGCGGCCTAATCATCATCGCTTCCATTTCGAATCCGTCACGTGTTTTCACCTTCAAAAATTCAGGTTTGCTCAATTTGAAATCATTCAGAACGGCGACTTTATTTTCTTCAATGGCGCGTTCGAGAGTGCCGTCGGATTTATACAATCGCACTTGCGGCGGCGTAGCGGCATCGCTCCAGTTGTCGAGAAAATAGGAAAATGTTGGATCGAAATTCGCGGCGTGTGAACCTTCTGTTTTGGTCAGCCGCGTCATTCCTGAGCCGTCTAATTTAATGCGATACGCATCATTTCCAATGTGGGAATTCGCCGTACCGGAAAAATAAATATAGCCATTTTTTTCATCTACGCCGTGCATATTTCTGGCTTCCCATTTGCCGGAGGTGACTTGCTTCTGCAATTTTCCGTCGTAGGAATAACGGTAAATATGCTTCCATCCATCGCGCTCGCTGGAAAATAAAAACGTGCCATCGCTCAGCCATTTCGGCAATTCAGTATTGTCCGCTTCGACCCAGGCTTTGGTTTGTTCGCGAAAAAGATTTTGTGAAGTTCCGTTTGTTGGATCAGCTAAGTTGACATCCAACCAGGTTTGTTCACGATTCGCTACGTGATAGACGGCGCGGGAGCTATCCGGCTTCCATCCGACGCGGGCGACAATTGGCTGATCTTTGCTGTATTTGCTGAGGTCAACCCACTGCGTTTTCGGAGCAGAAATTCCAACAATGCCCAGCTTGACATTCGGATTCGGCATCCCGGATTTTGGATAATTATACAGCTCAACGTCCTGTTGATTTGGCAGATGATCAATGACCGTGAATTCTTTGACAGGAGCTTCGTCAAGCTGTAAATACGCGAGCTTCGATGAATCCGGCGACCACCAATAACTCTTGAAATCGCCGCGTCCGTAGACTTCTTCCTGATACACCCAATCGAGTTTGCCATTGAATAATTTAGAATTTCCATCCGTCGTCAAAGCCGTTTCTTTTTGCGAAGAAATTTCGACGATGAACAAATTGAAGTTGCGAACGAAAGCAACTTTTTTTCCATCAGGACTGATGTCTTCGTTTTCTTCTGCATCCGAATTTTTCGTCAAACGTGTAGCCGCATCCGCGCTCAGATCGTAATAAAATAAATCGCTCTTAAAGTTCACCATGCCCGCATTAAATTTGGGCTTGAGCTGCAAACGCATCGCCAGCGTCTTGGCTTCAGGCGCAGTGATTCCTTCGATTTTCGCGAAGGCGGCTTCGGCTTTGGCAGCATCGTAAAACGGACTCGCTGCGCCAGAGACAGCATCAATTTTCATGATTTGACCGCCGCGCCGTTCAAGGTAGCTTTTCCCGTCATCGAGCCATTGCAGTCCGAACATCATTTTGCCGCTGAAGTTAATGCGCTTCGCCGGATCATAAATGTCATCGAGAGTGAGCAATCTTTCCTGTGCGAATACAGGGATTGAAACCAGCAGGGTGAAAAAAAGAACCAATCGTTTCATCGTAAATTTCTCCGAATGTTGAAGGAAGATTTGAGGAGCAAGAATAACAGAAAGTGGGGGAAAGGTGATAGGTGTTAGGTGGCGGGTGTCAGGGATTTGCTGTTTTGACTGATGAATTGCCACGCTGCTTTAGCACGTGGGAAGGGGGCGGGGTTTTTTCGACTTCCACGAGTTGAAACTCGTGGCAATTTATAAAAAGCGCAGGATGTTTGTTTCTATAAAATTAATGTTGGATTTCGGATGTCAGGAAACCTTGAACAATTTTTTCTTAACATCTAACATCTAACATCTAACATCCAACATCCAACATCTACAAACTATTTCTTCTCTTTCCAAAGCTTCAAAAGCTCCACTTCACGCTGCGCTGATAATCCTGAATTTAATTTTGCTTTGTCTACCGGACGCTTGCTGAAATCTTCAATCGTCGCCGCAGCGGTCTCCGCCAATGATCGAAAGGTTAATCCATTCGCAATTGCTTTTGCGCAGTTGATCCTTGCGAAGCCTGCCATTGACGGCTCTTTGCTTGGCACCCAGACGGGCATGTCGCTCCACGGGCTGACTTTGTTGGCTTGCAGGAATTTCCAATCTGCCCACGTGAATTTTACGTCGGCGGTCGTAACGGCGCGGATGCCGTACAAGGTTTCGGCGGTGGACAATTCTGTCTTTGGGCCAGTCGCGTTATAAATCCCCATCGCTCCTTGTTCGACCATCCGAATTGACCATTCACCTAAATCACGGGCGTCAATAAATTGCATCGGATCCGTACCATCGCCGGGAGCGAGAATTTCTCCACCGCGATTAATTCTCACAGGCCAATACGTGAAGCGGTCGGTCGGGTCTCCGGGGCCGACGATCAGGCCGGGACGAATAATTGTAGTGCGTCCCGGGAAAGCTTTTTCCGCTTCTTTTTCGGAGAGGGCTTTGAGCGCGCCGTAATTCGCGCCGATTTTTTCGTTGTCCGGTTCGTTCGTGGTAGCTAGCGGCGCATTCTCATCCATTCCGATTTTGCTGTTGTCGGCGAAGACAGAAATCGTCGAAATAAAAACGTATTGTTTGGTTTTGTCTTTGAGAATCGCTCCGGCTTCGCGCACCCATCTCGGCAGCGTAGTCGGGTTGTCAATGACGACATCCCATTCACGATTTTTGAGTTCGTCGAGTTCGCCTTTTTGACGGTCGCCGGAAAGATGCTCGACTTCGGGGAAGAGGCCAGGATTCGTTTTGCCGCGATTGAAAAGTGTCAATTTATGTCCACGTGCTAAGGCGTAACGAACTTGATGCGGGCCAATAAAACCAGTGCCTCCGAGGATCAAAATGCGTAACGGATTGGCGGCTATTTGAATCGGCAACGCGGATGCGATGGTTGCAGCCGAGAGAGAAGCGGCGGTGGTTTGTAAGAAATTTCTTCGGGTTGTTTTCATAGGGATTCTTGATCGTTCAGAGTTCGCACTTCAGCATGTTGACGCCAGCGAAGCGCGGCGTTTGGCACGCTGAAGCGTGAACTCTGAACTGAAAATTACGGCAATCCATTTTGCTTAACGCGTGATTTCAACTGTGCGATGAAGGCTTCAACGTCTTCCAATTTTCGTGGCAATCCGCCGGACATTACCCGCGGTTCGCCGTCGGTGACTAAGACATCGTCTTCGATGCGGACGCCAACGCCTTTGTATTTTTCATACACAGGTTTCACGGCATTGATGAATTTTTCGTTTTCCGGCGTTTTCGGTAAATTGTCCAACGCATCGGCACGAATATAAATTCCAGGCTCCACGGTGTAGACCATACCGGCGGATAATTTATCTTTTGTTCCGACATCGTGGACGTTCATCCCTAACCAATGCGAAGTCCCGTGCATAAACCAAGTACGATATTCGTCATTGTCTTTGGAAGTAATTAAACCCAATTTTAATAAGCCTTCTTTGACAACTTTCACGGCCTCGTTGTGCGAATCGGTTTTGGTTTTTCCGGCACGAGCGATATTAATTCCAGCTTCCTGCGCGTCATAAACGATGCGGTAAATGTCGGCTTGGAGCTTAGAGAATTTTCCATTCAGAGGAATTGTGCGCGTAATGTCCGCGCTGTAATGATCGAATTCTGCGGCGCAATCCATCAGTAATAATCCGTTGTCGGGCAATTGATCCTGACTGGAAATGTAATGCAAGGTCGTTGCGTTATCGCCTCCGCCGACGATGCATGGATAGCCCCAACTATCGGCGTTGCGTTTGCGATAAGTGTATTCAAATTCGGCTTGCACTTCGTATTCAAAAATCTTTGGCGCGGCAACGGCGAAGGCGCGATTGAAGGCTTCGATGCTGATGTCTACGGCTTGTTGCATTAATTTGATTTCGTAAGTAGATTTAATCTGACGGAGTTCGGCGAAAATATTCATCCCGCTTTTGATTGAAAATCCTGAAGCGATGGGTGCGATTTTTTGGACGAATTCCTGTTCCTGTTTGTATTCGACCGAATTTAGTCCGCCGGGTAAAAGTAGAAATAATTCAGCCTTCTCCTGATTGATCGCTTCGCGGATGGTGACGAATTCGGGAACCCATTTTTCATCGAATTTTTGCGGATTACGAACTCTGGAATATTCTCCGTTCACCAGCGCGAATCCGGCTCGCGGCGACAGGAAAAGCATAAATTGATTGAACTGGTCTTCTTCCCAAACTTCCTGAATACCACTGATTTTACGGGCTTCTTCGATGGTCAACATTTTGCCATTCCAGGTTTCAGTGCGCGGGTTGCGTTTGGAAATAAACAGAATTTCGCGCATTGTTTTTGCGCCTGGAATCAGGATTAATCTGGTGTCCGGCTGTTTGATTCCGGTCATGTAATAAAGATTATTTTCCTGCCGAAATGGATATTCTACGTCGTTGGCATACAGCTTTGGTTCGGCGCTGAATAACACCATCAGGCTTTTTTCGTTCATCCGTTTCATCACTTCTTGTCTTCTTTTGCCGAGTTCGGATTGCCGTTCAGAGTCGGAGAATGAAGGCGAAGGTGGCGCTAGTTGCCAAGTCTTCGGTTCGTTGAGAGAGGCGAAAACATTGAATGAAATTGTGGTCAGGAAAATAACCGACAATAAAAAATTGAGAAGAGAGGTCAGGGTTCGTTTCGTCATTTCAAGCTCCTGTAGAAAATCAATATCGGTTGTCTCTGTTGAGGGAGGAGACCTATTATCGCGAATTAAATCATAATTTGCGAATGTCGAAAAGAAATGTTCGAATTATGGAGTAGGAAGAGAGAAGACGGGAGACAGTAGCTTTCATCTCGGACGAACTGGTTCACTCGCTATGCTTCGCTACCGACTACAGTCTATCGTCTCCTGTCTTCTCTCTTCTTCCGTTACTGCGATGAATTTGAAAACGTGTTATATTCCAGCTCGCCACGAATTCCTATCATCATTGAAGAGACATTATGATCGCAGAAAATATTCGACTTTTCTTCCAGCTTTTTTATCGCCCAATTTCCGCAATGAGCCAGTTAATGGATCGCGGAAATTGGTTTTTTGGCGGAGGGCTGGCGACGGTGATTGCAGTGCTTTTCACGCTGTCGATCTCGAACAGAATTTATGAAAATTATGAATCAGTACCGAGATCACGAGCGGAAATTCAAGCAGAATTTATGAGGCAAATGCCAGGAGTTAATGACGATAATGTTGAGGTTGAAATGTCAGAAGCAATGCCTTACTTGAGGACTACGCGGCAACTTCCACTACCGGTTTTAGGCAGTAAAGCCTGGAGGATCCTTTCATTTCGCCCAATTAGCTATTACGCGATTATTGCTTCTCTCGGAATTTTATTTGCTCCCGCATTGTTGATGATCATCGCTTTGCTTGAACGAACGATCAGTGTTTCGGTAATGCTGCGACGCGATTACGGAGCGATGTTGTCCTGTGTGTTTTTCGGGTGGGCGGCTTCGCATCTGCCATCTGCTGTGCTTGGTTTTGGCTTACAACCAACTCCGGCGCACGATATTTTAGCGTTGGGGTTATGGGCGGCGGCAACTTTATTTTTTGCCTTTCTGATGGTCTGTGCTTTGCGAACGGTGTGCGGCGCGAGTGTGATTCATTCGATTGTTGCGGTGATTGGCGCAAGTTTAGTTTTTCGATTTGATTCGTGGATGTTTTCGCTCGCGACGTTTTCGCCGTTTTTGACGATCATTTGGATCGTCCCGCTGGTGCTAGGCGGAGCTGCCGCGATGCGGGCTGCGCACATTCAACGTCAAAGTTTTCGCCGCCAGCTCGAAGCTTGCGCGATTAATGATCACGACGCAGAAGCGCAATATCAGTTGGGCTTAATTTATCAACAACGAAAGCAAACCGCGGAAGCGCTGAAGCACTTCAAACGGTCGGTGGAAATTGATCCAAATGAACCTGATGCAAATTTTCAACTTGGAATTTTTGCGCGGTTGGATGGCAATTTGCAGGAAGCCTTAAATCATTTCGGGAAAGTTTTAGCGTTTGATGAGAAGTTCAAGCTTAGCGAAATATGGCGAGAAATCGGCGCGACTTATCTGGCAGCTGGAATGCTGGATGAAGCGGAATCTGCGTTGAAAAAATATTATGAACGAAGGCAGTATGATCCTGAAGGGCTGTATCATTACGCGGAACTTTTATCGAAAAAAGGGGAGAAGGAACGCGCCAAAGAAATCTATCGTCAGTGCATTGAAGCCGTGAAAACAATGCCCTATTATCGCAGAAATCTCTTCAGCAAATGGGGCAGATTGGCTGAAAGGAAAATGTTAGATGCTGGATGATAGATGATAGATTTTATGTTGAGGTAACGCACAAAGTACTAAAATCCAGCATCCAGCATCTTTCCTTCACCATTAAGCTTCTTGATTCTCATACTCTTCATCCGTCTGCCGTTTCTTACCAAAGACCCAGACGACGCCCACACTCAGAAAATACAAACCAAGCATTGGGACAGCCAGAATCATCATATTTACCGGATCAGGTGTCGGCGTGATGAATGCGGCAATAATCATGATTACTACAATTGCGATGCGCCAGACCTTGAGCAATCCTTTGGCGGTAATTAATCCGATTCGACCTAAAATAAAGGCTACCGTAGGGATTTGAAACACCAGCCCAAAACCAAGCATCATCAATAAAATCAGGTCAAGATATTCGTCAGCAGTCAGCAATGTCTGAAAGCCTTCCTGCCAACTGAGCAAAAAATTACAGGCCGAAGGGAAGGCAATATAATAGGCAAACGAAGCTCCGGCAATAAATAGCAGCGTTCCGATGGTCATCAACGGGAAAATGTATTTTTTTTCGTGATGGTAAAGGCCAGGTGAAACGAACGCCCAGATTTGATACAACAAAAACGGGATTGCGAAGGTGATCGCAGCATACATTGAAACCTGCATGTACAACGAAAATGCCCCGCCAACGCGTGTGATGACCAACTTTGAGCGCGAAAATCCGGGTGCGGGCTGGCTAAAAACTTCCGGGAATTCCGTACCTTTTTCGATGACGGCTTTGCCGAGAATCCAGTCATTTGTCAGGGTCGCAACGAGCTGATTGTCTTTTTTTACGATGGTGATGGGAATGGTAGTTCCGGCAGCAATTTTAGAAACCGTGGGAGCTGCCTGGTTTGTCGAGGAGCGTAAGAAGTCCCAAAACCTACGAGCGACAGGTGCCGCAGGTAGAGGAGCCGCATAATTCTTCTGCCGCTCAGCGGGCATCACAGATTCCTGCGCGTACGTGTAATTTAGCTGATCGCCTTCTTTCAGATTTTTGAATAATTCCGGTCTGTTATCTATGTTGCTGAGTTGTTTTCTTTCCTGCTCTTCCAACGCTTTGTCGGCTTCACGCACGACGGGCTTTTCGAGAATACGATAGATATAACCTGAGAGAGCGAAGCTCACGAGAAAAGCTATAGAAACGCCGATCGCTGAATAGATTAGTCGTTTTCTGAGTTCGTCCAGATGGTCAAGAAACGACATCTGCAAGCCTTCTTCAGCTTCTAGTTCTTCATTCTCTTCTGCCATAAATTATTCCAGATACAAAAATCGGTTAGTCAAAAGGTAGGATAGGCGTCCCGCCTGTCCAAATTTTTA
>JAYTCQ010000006.1:0-9097 GCA_043736395.1 Blastocatellia bacterium
GCAGTTTTAAACGAATTTTTTAAGCAAGCAACCCTGCAACCTGACACCCGACACCTGTCACCTGCTGGACAATTCCTCTTTCTTATAGTTATAATTTCGCTTAGCTCTTACCCTATTAGCCAAAGGCGTTCACGCACATGAAATTTGGTGTAGTCGTTTTTCCCGGCTCCAATTGTGATCACGATACCTATCACGTCATCAGCAAAATCATCGGACAACCTGTAGACTTCATCTGGCATAAACAGGATTCAGTTGAAGGCTTCGACGCGATAATTTTGCCAGGTGGGTTTTCCTACGGTGATTATCTGCGGACAGGAGCGTTAGCTCGATTTTCGCCAGTGATGCAGGCTGTCAAAAATTTTGCCGATCAAGGCGGTCTCGTCATCGGCATTTGCAATGGATTTCAAATCCTGTGCGAAACAGGATTGCTACCTGGCGTGTTGCTGCGAAATCGTGATCTGAAATTCATCTGTGAGCATGTGTTTGTCAAAGTTGCGAATACAAATTCTCCCTATTCTTCGGCTTATAAATCGGAGCAAGTGCTACGAATTCCCGTTGCACACGGCGATGGAAATTATTTTTGTGATCCTGAAACGTTGGCGGAACTGGAACATGAAAATCGAATTTTATTTCGTTATTGTGAAGATGACGGAACCGTGACAGAGGCCGCGAATATTAACGGTTCGCTCAACAATATCGCAGGAATCTGCAACAAACAGGGCAACGTTCTGGGACTGATGCCGCACCCTGAACGCGCGGCAGAAGATGCGCTGGGCAGCCACGACGGATTAGCCTTGTTTACTTCGATGACGAATGCGCTACGAGAAAGATTAATGACAAAGTGATGAGTGATGAGTGATGAGTGATGAGTTGAAAGACACTCGTTTCTGATTACTCATCACTCATCACTTTCTACTCATCACTTTTAAAATGATTACTCCTGAACTATTACAACAACACAACATCACACCTTCCGAATACGAGCGCATCAAGGATTTGATGGGACGCGAGCCAAGCTTCACGGAGCTAGGAATTTTTTCCGTGATGTGGTCAGAGCATTGTTCGTATAAATCTACGCGATTGCATCTGAAAAATTTACCCGTCGAAGCCGAATGTTTAGTGCAAGGCCCCGGTGAAAATGCAGGCATCGTAGACATTGGTGATGGTTGGTGCGTCGCGTTCAAAATCGAATCTCACAATCACCCTTCGTTCATTGAACCGTACCAAGGCGCTGCAACGGGAGTCGGCGGAATTCTGCGCGACATTTTTACAATGGGAGCGCGTCCCGTGGCGGCGATGAATTCTCTTCGTTTTGGCCCGATTCGCGATTCAGAAATTACGGATGAAAAGTCCGAAACAAATGTCAAACGTAATCGCAGAATTATGGCAGGTGTCGTGAAGGGAATTGGCGATTACGGCAATAGCTTTGGCGTTCCGACAGTTGGCGGCGAAGTTTATTTTGCTGATGAATATTCATTGAATCCACTGGTCAATGCGTTTGCACTGGGCTTGGTCAGACGTGAACAAATCTTTTATGGCAAGGCAGAAGGCCTCGGAAATCCGGTCATTTATGTTGGAGCAAAAACCGGACGCGATGGAATTCATGGCGCGACAATGGCTTCGGCTGAATTTGATGATGCGGCTTTAGAAAAGCGTCCAACCGTTCAAGTTGGCGATCCGTTTTACGAAAAACTTTTGCTCGAAGCATGTCTCGAAGCGATGCGTGCCGGAGCGATTGTCGGCATTCAGGATATGGGCGCGGCAGGTCTTACTTCTTCGAGTTGTGAAATGGGAGCGCGGGCTGACAACGGCGTAGAAATTAATCTTGATCTTGTTCCGCAACGTGAACAGGGAATGACGGCGTACGAAATGATGCTGTCAGAATCTCAGGAGCGAATGTTGATCGTTGCTGCAAAAGGACATGATCGTCAGGTCGCAGAAATTTTTCATAAATGGGATTTGGATGCTGTGACGATTGGTCATGTCACGGATACGAAGCGGCTGTGCGTCATTCATAAGGGTGAAATCGTAGCCGATATTCCAAACGCAGCGCTGACGGATGAAGCTCCAAAATACGATCGTCCGCAAGCTGATTATCCAAATAACAATAACGATGTTTCTGCGAAAATCGCTGCCGGATTTGAAAAACTGATTGCCAAAGTTGGCGAAAAAGAACTTTACAATGAAACTTTGAGCAGGTTGATGGGGCAGCCGAACATTGCTTCAAAGCAATGGGTCTATCGGCAATACGATCACATGGTTCGCACGAATACGACGGTTTTACCTGGCTCGGATGCCGCCGTGATTCGAGTCAAAGAAACGCGCAAGGCACTGGCGATGAGCGTTGATTGTAACGGCAGATATTGTTTTCTAAATCCAAAGGAAGGCGCGAAATTAGCGGTGGCGGAATCGGCGCGAAATGTTGTGTGCAGTGGCGCGAAACCTTTGGCGATTACCAATTGCTTAAATTTTCCAAACCCTGAACGTCCTGAAATTATGCGTTCATTTGTTGATGCGCTTGATGGGATGAGCGAAGTCTGTCGCGCATTGGGCGTCCCTGTCACCGGCGGCAACGTTAGCATGTATAACGAAACCGATGGCAAGCCGATTTATCCGACGCCCGTAATAGGCATGCTTGGATTAATTGATGATCCACGTCACATCACGACGCAATGGTTTAAGGCAGCAGGAGATGTGATTTTTCTGCTCGGAAAAACTGGCAGCGATTTTGGTGGCAGCGAACTGCTGGCAATGTTTGGTGAAGTTGACGGCGCACCTCCGAAATTTATTTTGGAAGATGAATTGGCGATTCAGGATTTATGTTTGACTGCGATCAAGGCCGGACTCATTCGTTCTGCTCACGATTGCTCAGAAGGCGGACTCGCGGTGGCGCTCGCAGAAAGCTGTTTTTCAAATAATGCCAATTATTCAGTAGGCGCGACGGTGGATGTTTCGGATCTAATGAGTGATCCAAATCTACTGTTCAGCGAATCCGCATCACGAATCATTGTTTCTGTGAAAGCTGAAAATATTGAAGCCTTCACCGCATTGGCAACTTCAAATGGCGCAAGTTATTTTCAACTTGGGGAAGTTGGTGGAGATGAGCTGGTGATCTCAATTGCTGGTCAGGAAGTGCTTCGAAACTCAGTTGGAGAATTAGAGAAACAATGGCGCGAGGCCATTGAGACGGCACTTTCTATTCCATAAGCAATCTTAATAAATAAATATCTTCCCATTTTATGATTTTTGTTTTATATTTGGGTTGTTCTTTCCGGCAACAATTTGACCTTCAAAATTAAGCGTTCTCGCTTTCTTTTGTTTTTCCCTGCTAGTGTTTTCCGTGCCTACAAGTTTCCGATAAACGCCAAAGATCAAAGTAAAAAGTTAGATTTCAACTTGAATTTTTTCAATGTTGATTAGAATTTTAATAGCTCTGCGCCTCACAGCTATGACGGCTTTGATCTTACTTGGTTTCCCCGATTAAGAAAAAAACGACAGAAAAATAATATACAAAGCTACCCCCCGGTGGAGTAAAAAATGAACACCTCACATACACACACATTTAACCTAAGAAAGCTGCGCGAAGTCGCCGCAAAATTACTTAATCTATCCATTTTGGGAGCAGGCATTTTACTGCTTCAGTGCACCGCGCAGGCTGGTGTTTCATTTGATGGAAGTCCGGGAACAGCTGCGCCACCCACCGGACTCGGTGGATATACGATGACGCCTTTTGGGCTTGATACCGTCAATGCTGTTAATCCTTATGGTGCGCCAATCTTTAATACGGCATCGGTCGCAGTGCCAGCTGGCGGATGCTCCGGGTCAGTGGGATTCACACCAAATCTGGATCACCGACGCGTTGGTGTCAGCTTTCCTGCCTGGTCACATGGCTACACTGGTGACGTCTACCTGGGAGCAAACCTGACGCCCATCAAGATCACTCTTCCAGTCGGAACGAAAGCCTTTTACTTCTATGCGGCGGACGAAGGATTCGATCCAAACAATAATAATTACCCAGGCATCACCTATAACGTGAAGGCCGACGGTGATGATGGATCAACGTCCGGAATGATTCCGGTGTTGAGTCCGCAGGGCGCCAAATATTTTGGATTCTATGCGACCGGCGGTTCATCTTTGATGACGATTACGGTGACGTCCAGCGGCCCCAGACCTGTTATCGGAGAGTTCGGAATTTCGTGTCAATCGGCTCCCAAATTACCAAGCGATCAGAAAGCAGGTTCGCTGGTAGTATTTCCTTTCTATGACACGCGTCAGGGTTCAGATACACGGATGACGTTAAGTAATATCGGCGATAAAGAAGCGACAGTGCATATGTTTTTTATTGACAAAACCTGTGCGCAAAGCGATTTCTTTCTTTGTCTGACTCCGAATGCGAGTTTCACCGAATTGGTCAGTAGTCTTGATCCTGAAAATATCGGACACATTCTCGCACTGGCAGTTGATAAAGTAACTGGTGCGCCTGTTGCTCACAATGGATTGATTGGAAACGAATTCATAAATACCGCAACTTATTGTGACACGTTCGGAGCCGAGGCGTTTTGGGCCAATGAAAACACTCCGATCAATCAAGCCGATTGGACTGCGACGTTAAGATTTGGAAGTGTTTACGATGCGGTTCCTTCTCAGTTGACCGCTGAAATTCTGAGTCCAATAGATTCCATTGGTCAGCGTATTTATACCGCTGGCCTCATCGGAGATGTGAATGGCGGAAGCTTGAGAGGCGCCGGAATGACCGGGATTGGTTATGTTTTTGACCAAAATGAAAAGCCTTATAGCTTTTCTGCCTTTTTGCCGGACGGATGCCAATCTTCGGAAATCATCACCTTTACCAGACCGCGCATCGTCAGAACGATGGAAAAAGCAATTCCAAGCGGAATGACTGCTACGATCAGGATGAACGTGGGTGGTGCCGTTGGATTGTTAATGACTCCTAAAACAAACAAGTGGAAAGGAATTCGAACGTTACATAAAACGGCGGGCAAGAGTGCCACATTGACGGTTCCAGTCTTTAGTCCAGGATGCAACAACTATTAATCTAAGCCTAGCTGGGCTTTTTGAAAAAAGAGGCTGACTTTTCGAAGTTAGTCTCTTTTTTTGTATAACGGGCGGCTCGCCCGTTAGTAGCGGGCAAGCCGCCCGCTGTACGGTTTGGGGAAAGTTTTGGTATAGTCAGCCTGCCATGATTTCACAAAATTTTGATTCAGCCTTTGAACGCCTCAAGCTGCTTGTGTTTCAGTTTGAGCTAAATCAGAAACAGTATCTTTCACCCGCCTATTCCGAAGCGCAGGCTCGATTAGATTTTATTGACAAGTTTTGGATGGCGCTTGGATGGGATGTCAATCACGAACATCAAACCAATCCTTATGAACAAGAAGTGAAAGTTGAGCGTAACGAAAAGCTCGCAGGACGCCGGGGCCGCGCCGATTATGCATTTTTCACCATGCCTAATTTTCGAGATGTGCGTTTTTATGTTGAAGCTAAAAAGCCTGCGCGTGATCTCGATAATGCAGACGATTATTTTCAAACGATTCGTTACGGTTGGAGCAGTCGCACTCCGTTAGCCGTGCTGATGGATTTTGAGCAGGTGCGGATCATTGATTGTCGTTACAAGCCAAATTTGAATACGGCAATGGATCGGTGCGTGCTTAAATTTCATTACTCCGAATTTTCTGACAAAGATAAATTCAGTGAAATTTATTGGCTCTTTTCACGCGAAGCTGTACTGAACAATTCGCTCGAAAAATATACCGAATCGTTGCCGGGCGCAAAAGGTAAAGCGCGGCAAAAAGCGTTGATTGCCACCGGCGGTTATCAAAGCATTGATGATGTCTTTCTCGCCGAACTTGATGGCTACCGTGAAGAGTTGGCGCGCTCGTTCAAAAATAAAAACCCTGATCTCGACAGCCGCGATTTAACTGAAGTTACACAGCGTACGCTGGATCGGCTTGTGTTCATGCGCTTTCTCGAAGACAAGCTGATTGAAAGCGAACCACTGGTCAGTAATTTCGGTGATAGCGGTTCGACGTGGCGCGATTTTATTGCCGCTTCGCGCAAGTTGGATCGCATCTACAATGGCATCATTTTTAAAGATCATCCGGTGTTGGATGCGCCTTCATTTCAGGCGGATGAAAAAGTCTTCGGCGACATTTGCGAACAGCTTTCACACGCGAATTCACCCTACGATTTTAACGCGATTCCGATTCACATTTTAGGCAGCATTTACGAACGATTTTTGGGCAAAACTATTGTCGCTACAGCGAAACGTGCGACGGTCGAAGAAAAGCCCGAAGTGCGCAAAGCGGGCGGCGTTTATTACACGCCCGAATACATCGTGCGTTACATCGTAGAAAATACAGTCGGCAAAATGATCGAAGGCAAATCGCCCGACGAAATTAAAACGATGCACTTTGCCGACATCGCCTGTGGCAGCGGTTCGTTTTTGCTTGGCGTGTATGATGTGCTGCTGCGCGGTTACTCGGCTTGGTATAACAAAAACAAAGGCAATCGTGAGAAGGGAATTAAAGCCGGATGTTTGCTGAATGACGATGAAACATTGCGGTTGTCGCTGCGGCAAAAAGGCGAGATTTTACTGAACAACGTCTACGGCGTAGACATTGACGCGCAAGCCGTCGAAGTCGCGCAATTGTCGTTGTATTTAAAATTGCTCGAAGATGAAACGCCCGCCTCGACACGCAGCTATCAGCAATCGTTCCGTGAAGCGTTGTTACCTTCATTGAATAAAAATATTGTGTGCGGTAATTCGCTTATTGATTGGGATATTTTGGACGGACTCTTGTTTGACCGCGAAGAAGAATTAAAGCTGAACCCGATGAGTTTTGCCTCAACCTTTTCAGACGTGATGAAGGCTGGCGGCTTTGATGCAATCGTTGGAAATCCGCCTTGGGGAGCCGAATTCAATGCACAACAATCATCTTATTTCAGGAGATTATTTAGATCAGCGCAAACGGCTAATAAAGATTCTTATGCTTTATTTATTGAAAAAGCCCTCTTCGTTTCAAAAGAAAGCGGCTTGTTAGGTTATATAACCCCTGACACATTTTTGCGTAAAAACGATTACCTTCCAATACGACAGCTCTTCCTGACAAGTACAAAAGTTAAAGAACTAATTGAAACAGGACCTGTATTTTCGCAGGTAAGAGATACTTGGTGTTTGGTTATGACCCTTTCTAAAGGAATTCCAAACGCCACAGATATTATTTCGCATAAAAAAATAAGCAGATTTATTGTCTCTGCTGAAGAGAGACTAAAAAAATTTGGCGAAGGCAACTGGGACTCTGTAACGAAAGCTCATCAGAAAATGTGGCAAGAACGTCCTTACTTAATCGTGGGATATTTAGCTACAGAGGAAAATCAGAAAATTGTTGGTAAGTTAGAGCAACATCAAAGGCTTGGAAATCAGCTTAATAATTATCGAATTTCAAGAGGTGAAGAAGGTAGTAAATTTAATATTGTTTCAGATGAGGAAGGTGATTTTCGATTGGTAATTCCGGCTGATATAGAAGGTTATTTTGTGAAAGAAGGCGTAAAAGTTTCGCAAAACTCTTTAACTATAAACAAAGTTCGGAGCTTTTACTCGCACCCTAAAATCTGGGTTATACGAATTCAGAAAATGAGGTGGAAGCAACGCATTGTGTGTTCATTTGACCTACGGGCTAATTCGGCTGGAATGAAAACACTTCAGGTAATTATTTCACCAAATGACGATACCCATTTACTAAAATATCTGAGTGGTATTTTGTCGTCTACCTTGATGAATTTTTATTGTATCAACTATCTGGCTGATGATTTAAATCAATCTTATCTCGAAAAGCTTCCCATTCGCACCATCAACTTCTCCGATCCTAAAGACAAAGCGCACCACGACAAAATGGTGAACCTGGTAGAGCAAATGCTGAGCGCAAAACAACAGCTCGCGAACGCGCATAGCGAACGCGATACAAATTATTACGAAAACAAATGTCAGCATCTGGAGCGGGAAATTGATCGGCTGGTGTACGAGCTTTACGATTTGACAGAGGAAGAAATTGCGTTGGTGGAAGGAACGAAGTAGCAAGGGCTGCCAGCCCGTTAGCTGAGGCTGAGAGAGCGGATTATTCTGAGAAGAGCAGGTTAGCGTTAACTTCGGACGCGGGCTGGCAGCCCGCTGTACGTGGCACGGGCTGCCAGCCCGTCAGCGCAACTTTGCATCAATTATTATTTGGCGAGAAACTTGTGGTCTTAGTTTCAGACACGGGCTGGCAGCCCGCTGTACGGCATTATTTATGAGTTACGAATATCGAGAATATTATCGGCGAAAATTGCCGCATATTCATCATCCTGGCACGACTTTGTTTGTGACATTTCGTTTGGCAAATTCGATCCCGCAAGCTTTGTTGCAAACCTGGAGAAATGAACGTGATTGGCTGAAGGCGAAAGAACAGGTGGCGAAGGATGAAGCCTCAAAAATTCATTTTCATCGTCAATGGTTTAAGAAATTCGAGGATGCCTTGCATCACGATAACCCCGGGCCGAAATGGTTAAGTGAAGAAGCTGTCGCTGAAATGATGGCGGAGTGCTTACATTATCGGGATGGGAAAATGTACGAACTACATGCGTTTTGTATCATGTCGAATCACTTGCATGTTGTGTTTACTCCTTTATTGAAGGCGGAATCATTGAAACCGAAATTTGTAACACAAGGATTGAGATTCATCAGTGATGACCCTGATTTGGAAGCGATTATGCAATCCGTCAAAAGTTACTCAGCACATAAGGCAAATAAATTGTTGAAGCGGGAAGGCGAATTTTGGGAAAGCGAGAGTTACGATCACTGGGTTCGGGATGACTCCGAATTTAGGCGGATTGTGCGGTATGTGTTAGATAATCCAGTAAAGGCTGGACTTGTGGATAACTGGCAGGACTGGAAATGGAGTTATGTGAAGAAAGAAGATTCTCCACTTTATTTTATAGGCAATGACATTAGTGTCCGGTTAAGAAAAAGTTCGTGGCTGTAAGCGATTGAATTTTTTATTAGTTACATCCATTTTCAGTTTTTACGATTTCAATTTTCGTGCAA
>JAYTCQ010000007.1:0-42272 GCA_043736395.1 Blastocatellia bacterium
TGTCGCGTATAAAAATTTAGCCCGTGAAATGGGTGATAGAGTTTCATCTATCACCCATTTCACGGGCTAAATTTTTATTCTGCAATTCTTCTAGGGCTAACGCCCTAGGCTACATTCTGGCACCTGCTTTGCAGGTTCTGTTCGGAAGTTACTGCGTTTTTGTTTGGCTCGGCAATTTTATCAATACTGTCACTCCGTCCAGCATTAACAGGGTATCGCTGCCCAGTGCCAGAATTCCTTGACGCCCTTCTTTGACTAATTGAGTGACGAATTTATCAAACGCCTCTGAACCAAATTCAATTTCAATGTCGGCTTTGATGGCTTTGTCGCCTTCCATTAATTGAGCGTCAATCCACTGATTGTTGCGACGGAAAAATGTCCGGTCGGCGATTTGCTGGACGCTGTTGATTTCGACGCGCTTCATTTTTTGATCGTAAAAAGTGTTGGAGCGATTCATTGTGGCTTGCGATTTTTGTGCATTCACATTCATCTCTTGTGAGACGGCTCCCGCACCACTGCGAATTTTCATAGCATTGTCTTGCACGCCATCAAGCGCAATTGAATTTCTTCCTGCCACACTCAATCTCGCAGCCTCTTCGGTCGCCAAAAATGAAGTGTATTCAGTCAAAATTCCGAATTTCGTCGAAAGGCGTACGATCTCATCCACCAATTCTTTTGTCCGTCCACTTGATTGATTTCGGTCGGCTCCCATTTGTCGGATTTGATCAATCAGGTACGCGATTTTTCGATTTGCCCAGAGCCGTGGAACGTAGGAATTCCGCGTCGTCGCATTGTCCACATTAAATTTGAATTCAAAGCTGCGCGGTGTACCCAGATAATTTCCATTGATTTTAAACCGCAGCGGAGCTTCGCCTTGATATTGCCCGAGCAGCACAAGCTGATCGCCTTCGAATAAATCATTGAGTTCGTTCGGCAATAAATCCTTCACAGCTCGCGTAGTGATTTCGCCTTTTGGATCAAACATTGTCAGCTTCGGATCAGACAATACCGGCCCTGAAAGACGGCGAAAAACTTGTGAGACTTTTGATTCGACATCTTCTTTGGGTAAGACGAAAGTGCTGGCTCCACGCGCTTCGGTTGCCATCGCGTTGAGCAGTGGCGCGTTGACATCAAAGCCAACTCCAAATGAAAAAATGCGGCGATTGAATTTGTTGGCGTTTTTGACGGCGTTGCGAATTCCGGCTTCGGAACGCTCGCCCACGGTCGGTAATCCATCCGTCAAAAATAAAACTAACGGCAAAGTTTTCGCGGTCGGCTGCGGACGCAAAGCCTCAATCATTGCATCGTGAATATTGGTTCCTCCGCCATCGCGGATGCGACGAATGTAGGCACGAGCTTCTTCAATCGTCGTAGAATTTTTCACGACGGCCTTTTCGGCGAAGGACGCAACGGAGTCAGAATAATCAATAATATTAAATGATTCGCCGTCTTCGAGAGCGTTGACGACCTGGAGTGCGGCTGCGCGTGCCTGTTCGATTTTTTCTCCCGCCATACTGCCCGAACGATCTATGACAATCGTGACTTCGCGTTTAATGCTGACGGATTTTTCCGGTCGCGTAGCGGGAACCCCAGCCAGCAATAAAAAATATCCGCCGCCGATGCTGGCATCAGGATACGCGAGTAATGTCGCGGTCAATCCGTTCTTTTCGGTGAGATAGGACAACCGGAATGAGCCGGGTTCAAGTCGTGTGTTATCGCCCAAACTAATTCTGGCGCGGTCTTTGCCGACGCGTGTGGTGGTGATGAGATGCGTTGGAGAATACACGGTGGAGATCGGTTGTTTCGCGTCAATTTCTACGGTGATTTGCCACGGGATGGACTGCGATGCAAAGGATTCGCTGCGCGGCAAAACGTAGTCAATTCGTTCGCCATCAGCAGGCAAAAGATTTTCGTACACGAGGGTGACTTTTTGTATTTTATTCGGCTGAATCGGGAACGCGCTGGAACGGACTAAATTGTATCCCGCGAATTCGAGCAACGCCGGATCGCGCAGTTTGTTGACGATAGAACGGTAAATCGCTTCAGCCTCGGCTTTCGGCAAAATCTTCGCGTTTGGTTCCTTGGAAACACCGTCAAAACCGAAACTGCGAATCGTCGCGCCATCGGGTACGGGTACGAGCATCTGCGCTTCCTGCGGGCGTGGGGCGTCGTTCCGCAACGAAATCTCCATCGTCGTCGTCGCGATTTGTTGCTGGATGTTGACGTTCACAGATACTCCGCTGATCTGAACCGGCTGTGGTATCGGACGCGGACACGGATAACAAATCACGCGACCTTGCGGAATGATGACGTTGACGGATTCCATGTCCTGGGCGGAGGCGGAAACGGTTGTGAAAAGAAGGGTGCACAAAAAGCTGATGGTTCGTAATTTCATAAATTCTTCCTTTGAAATTTGCAGCAAAACGAGCTGCTACTATTATTGAACGTTCGAGGAAGAAAATCTTGCAAAAATATTTTTGCGTGGCGGAGCGAAGAAAGGATGGATGACGGAACAAACGGAAATAACGGAAAAGATGGAAAAAGAGAACTTTCGCGAAAAGCCTTTTTCGTGTTTTCCGTTATTTCTCTTCTTTCGTACCGCTGCATACCTCTGCTACTGACAAGAAGCGTATGCTCGCACCGGAAAAGTCCCAAAATGTTTGACCTTCACCGGAACTGCCGAAAAGCTGAATCCTGATTCCGGCAATTGATCCAGTTTGCACAGATGCTCGACGATAGGAATTTCTGCGCCGAGCAATATTGTATGCGCAGGGCGCGTCAAATCTGCGGTATCGTCAATGTTGTACGAATCAATTCCTACTAAGGCCGCGCCTTCGTTCACCAAATACTGTGATGCTTCGGCGGTCAAAAACGGATGCTTGCCTGACCAGTATTTTTCAGTATTCCAATGCAAACTCCAATCAGTTCGGAATAATACAGCACGATTTTTGACGAGGATTTTGTGAATCGCTTCAATGCCAATAGCGCGAATGCCGAGTGCATTTATTAATACTCCATCCAGTTCGGCTAAAGATTCCAGCGGCAATTCTGACAAATCCTTTCCGTCCACAAAACGATGAAACGGACTGTCAAGATAGGTTCCTGTATTGCCGACCATTTCGATTTTCCCAATCTGAAATTCCGTTCCTTTGGCATAGAAATTCTTTGATTGTTTACGGCTCCAGTAATCGCAAATGATCGGCGCGGGTAAGCCTTTGTAGGTGATGAGTCCGTGTTCGATGGTGTGACTGAGATCAATGAGAGATTTTATAGAACTCATAATTTTCCTTCGAATAAAAATCTAACAGACATTTGCAATCGTATTTCAATTACGACAAAATTCGAGCGTCCATTTCCAGCACAGTGAAATTATCAAAAAAGTTTTTGAAGTCTAATTTATTCGATGCGTCAGGCATCATAACAATTTCCCGGAGGAACGATCATGAAATTCTTGCTTTCACTTTCACTCTTAATGCTTTCCCTGAATGTTTTCGCGCAAACGATTCCACCAGCGGAAGAACAAATTGCTGTTTCGGTTCAGGCTGCGCCGGAAGAATTGCGCGCGGGCGCAGCGGTGCTTGGGTATAACGCGGAAGGCAAGCTCGTTGAATTGCGTAAAGGTACGAATGAATTAATCTGCCTCGCCGACGATCCAAAAGACGCGGCGCGATTCAGTGCTTCCTGTTACCACAAAGACCTCGAACCGTTCATGGCGCGCGGGCGCGAATTGGCGGCGCAGGGCATCACGGGCGGCAATCGTAATGCGGAATACCGCTGGAAAGAAATCAAGGAAGGCAAACTGAAAATGCCCCGTGAACCGCGCATGCTCTACGTGCTATCAGGCAAAAGCTACGACGCAGCGAGCGGCAAGGTAGTGGATGGTTCGGTGCGCTGGGTGATTTATGTGCCGTTTGCGACGGCAGAATCCACCGGGCTTTCGACTAAATCCAAACGCGGCGAACCGTGGCTGATGGACGCAGGAACGGCAGGCGCGCATATCATGATTTCGCCACCAGCCAAGTAAGTTGAATGAAAAAAAAGAAATCCTCTTAGTACTTGGTGATGCATTCGAAAATGGCATTGACCAGAAGAATAGACCACGGATTTTACGGATGATACAGGTTTACACGGATCTGAAATTCAGATCCGTGTAAACCTGTATCATCCGTAAAATCCGTGGTCTATTCTTCTGGCTTCAACAATGCTTCGAGTATTCGAACGACAGATTAGAACTTTCGGCAATAGAAAAGCTCAGTATTTAAAATCCCCAATTCTGGAAAACTCTGGTTGGTATAATCCACTGTGAAGCCAAGTCGGGTGAGGGTCTCATCAAGTTCAGTGCCGAAGACGCGATACGATAACGCGGCATTTTCAGGATCATTGGCGTCACCGTGAAATTCCTTTTCTAAAACAAATTCGTCTTTATCTGAATCATTTGGATCATGCACGACGACGCGATGGAGCGTGTCGTGATCAATGCGAGAGTGAGGAACAGTGAATATATACACGCCTTCAGGCTTCAAGACGCGACGAATTTCGGCGTGCGCCAGCGCGTCATTTCGGACGTGTTCCATTACATCGCTGGTAATCACAACATCAAAAAACGCATCAGGGAAAGTGAGACGTTCAAGATTCTGATTTGTTAAATTTGGCGCGCCAGACAATTTTTTTCCTAAAGGTTCCTGTGGGCGAAAACGCGAAAGATAGACTTCGAAGTTTGGGATCGAAGCCAGCAGGTCAGGAAGTGGATAGCTGCAAGTTCGGAAATAGAAAGGCATTTGCGTATCATAGATGCGCACAGGAGTATTAATTTTCGTTTTGCGTAGTGATGCGAAAGATGGCGCTTCGACTTGCGTCAGGTCTTTTACTGCACGCAAAATTCCGCGAGCGATAGAACGATACCGACTGGTAGTCAAGCAAACGGAACAGGTCAGCGATTCACGTGAAAGAGTGATTTCCTTGTAAAAAAACGCCGTGAATATTCCACAAACATTACAATGTCCAGATAAAAAAAGACTGTTATCAAATCGCGCATTCTGCCTGCGTACGAAGGGCATCACTTTTGACCAAAGCACTGGCATCAAGGCATCAGCGGCACTTCCCGCCGGCAGAAATCCAGGGAGTTTTCCGGGAGGTAAAAGATAAGGTTTTAGTCTGTGAAGAAGATTTTGCATAAGATTCAAAGAGATCGGAATTTTAGTTTTCGAGCGTCAAATTAATCGCGACGAATTGCTTGATGAGGCACCCACGGGCCTTTCCATTTTTCTTCATAAAGGCGACGATTTTTTTCAAAGATAGCGCGATAGGTTTCATCGCTTAGCAGCTTAAATGAAGCCCTGCCGACGTGATGAATAAATACATCATTCGTGCACATTACTTTGTAACCCAGCTCGCGGGCGCGTCGCGTGTAATCGTCGTCCTCAAACATTCCCATCCCGAACTGTTCATCCAGTAATCCGATTTTCTCGAAGACTTCGCGGCGCATCGCCAGGCAATACATCGCCAGCATGGGAATTTCAAAAAGTTCGTTATCGTGTTCGCGAACGTATTGGCGCGCCCAATCGTTCATTTCAAGGATGCTGGTATATCCGACCGGAACCTTGGCTTCATTGCCGATTTCATTCGTGACCGGGCCGAGAAGGCCAATGGATTTGTCGGCTGAAAGATGCCGGATCAGATTTGAGAGCCAGCCGCGTGGCACTACGGTATCGTTGTTGAGCAACACCAGATATTCGCCAGTCGCAATCTGCAATCCCTGATTGTTGGCTTTTGCAAAGCCATAATTTTCTGTATTCAGGATTACTTTCAGTCTCGGATAAAGAGCCTCCGCTTCGCGCAAAAATTCCGGTGTTCCATCGGTTGAAGCGTTATCAATCACAATTGTTTCAAATTCAGGCCCTTCGGTTTGTTCATACAAACTTTTTAAGCAGACGCGATTCAATGCCAGATTGTTATATGTCACGATGATAATCGAAGCCTTTGGAAAGCTGGCTGCGACTAGCGGCTGAAACTGCTCAAATCTTTTTTCCCACGTGTGTTGTTGCGCAAACGCCTGTCTGGCTTCAACCAATGAAAGAGAATTTTCCGCGATGGCTTTTGCCAGTTGCTGTTCAAATTCATCTGCTGTGTTTGCAGTCTGCACAATCTCTCCCAGCGCAATAATTTCAGGCAGCGGAGTTGCTACTACGGGTTTTCCAGCAGCTAAGCTTTCATAAGCTTTCACAGGGTTGGTAGCTTCGGTGAGTGGCATTCGCTTGAAGGGAATGAACGTCGCATCAATGGAAGAGAGCAGGTCCGGCAACTGCGCGTAGGGTTTTTCGCCAGTGAATTTAATATTTGGAATTTTTTGTAAACGATTAATGTTTGCTTTCGTGGCGGCACCAATCAAAATGAAATCCCAATCAGTTCGACGCGCAGCCAGTTCAGCAACTAATTCCACGTCAAACCATTCCGCGATGGCTCCATAATATCCAATCACGGGGCGACGTTGATTTGTAATTTGTTGCGATGAAGCCTTTGCAAAATGCTCGTAATCACAACCGTTGCGAATCAATGCGACTTTTGAGGCATAAGGCGCAACGTGTTCCAAAAGAGCTGAAGAAGAAACTACGACCTGATCGGCGTTGGTGAGCAAGTTTTTTTCAGTTTCAACTGCTGATATATTTTGATGGTCAGGGGAAAAGCCAGCGTGATAATCCATGCAATCATATAAAATTGGCCAGGCGAATTTTTCTCTGGTCAGGCTCGCCAGTGATTCCCAGTAAGGCAATTGCACACACGCCAGAGCCGCGCTGATGCCAAGATCACGTCGCAGTTCATCCAGCGCGGAAAATAGTTCAAGTTTGCCGTGATCCGAAAGTTTATCTTTGTAGACATTTTGCAATGGGCCTCGCAAAGAAACTTCGAATACATTCGTCGCTTTTTGCGTAATTTGATAAGTCGGTCCCACACTTCGAAAACTTTGCTGAAGATAAAAAATTCGATGCCCGGCAGCGGCAAACTGCATCATCAATTGTTGAGGCCGCTGAAAGCGAAAATTCCATTCAATGATCGGGAAACAAATTACATCAAATTTCTGGGTTGGAGCAGTCATTTCGATTAACAGATCCAAATCCTGCGTCATCAAATGTGATGCTTCGGGAAAGTATCCACGTTTGAACTGCACGAGTTTTTGCCTGACTGGCAGAGGCACCGTATTACGAAGAAAGTTACGAAAGTCTCCCCAAATTTTAGTGGTGATATTTTGGTTCAGTTCGTAATTTGGACGTGCTTCGTTCAATGGGTTATTGTTCGTTGCAAGGTTAGCTGCTGGCTTTTTTTTCATTTTATGAGGGTGAAAAAGGAACCTGAATTCCGAGGAAGCTGGGGCTGGTTTTACTGACAGTTGAAGCAGGACTATAGCACAATAAATATGAGAATCAAGAATGTGAAAAGTAGACAAGAGAGTAGGCGGTAGACGGCAGACGGTAGTAGAGGAGTGCGACTGAGATGGCCGCTAGGCGGACGAAAAACTGCGGTCTTTCATCTATCTTCTACCGTCTGCTGTCTACCGTCTACTCTCTTTCTGAAATATGCATTACCGAATCATCACCTTCACCGCATTCGCGGCTTTGCCATCGACAATGAATTCAATACTTACTTCTCCACGTCCGATCAGGCTGCGCGGAATCTTCAAATTGATTTGATCAAGTCCGGCGAAGCTTCCCTGCGCTCCGGCGTAATCAACGGGTACGACTTCATTGCCGATGCGGAGTTGGACTTGATTCAAATCCTGGCGATGACGAATGCCTGTGCCGTAAAGCAGCAGATACACTTGCTCGGTTTGGTCTCCGCGATCCGGGCCGAGATCAATGGGCATCGCGATCATTTTGCCTTGCGTGGAATCGTACTGCGCGACGGCTTCGTAATTTTGTTTGCCTTCAAACACGCGAACTACTTGAGCGGCGGCGACACCTTTTCCAGTGGAATCGGCGGAGAAAATGCTTGGCGCAGTCGCGTTAATTTGCAGCAATCCTTTGGCAGTTTTGCCTTGCGTAGTCGTAATGGTGACGGTCGCTAAACCCTCAGCTATTTGGTCTGGTACCAAATAATTAATTTGTGAAGGTGAGACAAAGAATAATGGAGCCAACCGTTCGACACCGTTGCTGTCAGTGACTTTAACGGTGGTACCTGCCAACGTCGTTGGAAGTGGCAGGGAGGTCGCTGTTGCTGTCGTTGTTGCCATCTCCAATCCAAACGCGGAAGCGATTGAATCGCCAGCTAAATCCGGGCCGACGTAGCTGGCGGCGCGAACGTTGGCGACTCCGTTGCCGGAGATGATGATGTTCGCGGCTTCAAATGTAGCGCGAGGCACCAGCGTAGCTTTCGCGTCAGAAATATCTCGCTCAAAAATTTGATCATCAAAGCTGAGCGTTGCGTTGGTGTTCCCATTCACGCCCATCGCTCCAAAAAATAAAGTCAATAATTGTTGCTTACCGGAGGCTACGACTTTGCCGGTGGAAAGTGCCATCATGATTCCGATGCGGCCTTCGCTGGCTTGTCTCGTATTGACGTTGACAGCCCATCCGTCAGGCGCTTTGAAGTTGGCATAGCTCACGAGCTTCGGATCAAAATTCAAAGTGAAGGACAATGCATTTTCATCGCCCTGCGCCTCAAATTCGATGGGGAGCGCATTCACTTCGCCGCGTCTGAACGCTGAGCCTTGTGCGCGAATGACACGGGCGAGTTCAGGTTGAGCGGATTCAAAGGGTGCCGCATTTGCAAGATTTTCTGCGAGGACGGAAGCAGTAACCGGACGGCTCGGCCCAGCGGCAGCGGAGAGTTTATCAAGACCAATCGCGTAGCGTCCGGCCTGTACCCAATCGCTGACCGAAAGTCTGCCATCACCAAAGGTTGAAATCGGCGCGCAATCGGCGCGTTGAAATTCGCTGCTGTTCATCGGCGAATCAATGTTTGAAGTGATGCGTCCAACTAAAATCCAATCGGTGATGGAAACTTTATTGTCTCCGACCGGACGTGGACTGAGATCGGCTTCAGTTCCGGTGAGTGGATTCACCTTGTAAATTAAGGCTGAACTGACGCCGCCGCCAGGTTCAGGATTGAGAACCGTAACGAGCGCATCACCAGCAGTCGCCAAATCACTCTCAAGAATTTTGACAGTTAATTGCGACGAAGAAATATAGGTTGTCATTCGCGGTGACCCGTTCCAATTCACGATGGAACCATTCACGAAACTCGAACCGGCTACAGTCATTGTGAAAGCGGGATCGCCCTTGAATGCTGAATTTGGAGTGAGCGAAATCAGGCTGGGCGGTGGATTGTTGACGGTCAACGCGACGACGGGAGATAAGCCTCCGCCGGGCGGGGGCGTGAAGACAGTAATCATCAATGTCCCGGCGTTTGTGAGGTCAGTTGGCAACAACACGAATGAGAGTTGCGTACCGGAAATAAAGGTCGTGACGCGATCTATTCCATTGACGCGAACCACGGAATTTGGTCTGAATCCGGTTCCATCAATAGTCAAAGTTTTTTGCCCTGAGCCAGCTGTAATGGAATTCTGACTGAGCGTGCCAGTCGTTGGCGGCGGATTATTTACCGTCATCGAAAGTTCATTGGAAGTGCCGCCAGCTGGAGCTGGATTGAAGACTACAAATTTTACCGAACCGGAATTCGCAATGTCGGCGGCAGTTACTTGCGCTGAAACTTGTGAACCGGAAATCACTATCGTTGGGCGATCAGCACCGTTGATGCGTATGATGGAAGCGGGGGTAAATCCAATTCCATTCAACGTCATCGTGAAGCCGGAAGTACCCGCTAACGCAGTGGTCAAAGAAAGTGAAACTAGAGCGGGAATTGGATTTCCAACGGTGAAGCTTAGTTCTGCCGAAGTACCTCCGCCGGGTGTTGGCGTGAAAACTGAGAGCTTCAACGCTCCCGCCGTTGCCAAATCAGTGACGGTCAAAGTGATTCCGAGTTGCGTTGCGGAAGTGAATGTTGTCGGACGATCTGCACCGTTGACGCGAACGACAGAGTTCGGACGGAAGTTACTTCCAGTCATTGTTACTGGGGTTGCAGGGCTGTTGAGCAACGCAGAAATTTTATCCAGCGAAACTAAAATCGGAGCCGGATTATTAATTGACAAGGAGACAGAATTCGAAGTTCCGCCACCGGGTGCGGGATTGAATACACTGAGCGCGGCTGTGCCTGCATTCGAAATATCAGCCGTGGTTAGTTGAATGGATAATTGCGAAGCTGAGACAAAGGTTGTTGCTCGATCCGCGCCATTAAATTTTACGACGGAGCCATTGATAAAATTATTGCCGTTGAGCGTAAGTGTGAAAGCCGCCCCGCCTGCGATGGCCGATGCTGGACTGAGCGAAGCAATGGCTGGCGTCGGATTATTAATCGTGAAATTCGTAGCAGTAGATAATCCGCCACCAGGCAATGGATTGAAGACGGCAAAGCTTAATGTTCCTGCCGAAGTCAATTCGGAGGCCAATAATTGAACACTCAATTGCGAAGTTGAAATGACAGTCGTCGTGCGATCTATTCCATTAACTCTGACCTTGGAATCTGGACGGAAATTGCTGCCGTTAATGGTTACGACTGTATTTGTAGCACCTAGGATGACCGACGCCGGATTCAATGTAATCGCTCCGGGAAGAGGATTATTGATCGCTAAATTTGCTGTTCCTGAAATGCCGCCACCGGGTGCGGGATTAAAGACACTGAGCGCGGCTGTGCCTGCATTCGCAATGTCAGCGGCAGTAATTTGAATGGATAATTGCGAAGCCGAAACAAAAGTTGTCGCACGATCTGCGCCGTTAAATTTGACGATGGAGCCGTTAATAAAATTACTGCCGTTAATGGCGAGTGTGAACGCCGCCCCGCCTGCGATGGCTGAGGTCGGATTTAATGAAGCAATCGCCGGAGCCGGGTTATTAATGGTGAAATTTGTCGCGGGTGATAAACCTCCACCGGGCAGCGGAGTGAATACTGCTACGCTTAACGTGCCTGCCGAAGTCAATTCGGAGGCCAATACTTGCACGCTCAATTGCAAAGTGGAAATCACAGTTGTAGTGCGATCTGCGCCGTTAATTCTGACGATGGAATCTGGACGGAAATTACTGCCGTTAACCAGGACTGTCGTGTTCGGCGAGCCTATAAGAGTAGCAGCTGGATTCAATGTAATTGCACCGGGAGCGGGATTATTGATGGCTAAATTTACTGTCCCTGAGGTTCCACCACCTGGTGCAGGATTGAAGACGCTGAGCGCGGCGGTACCAACATTTGCTATATCAGTCGCAGTAACTTGAATGGATAATTGCGAAGCCGAAACAAAAGTTGTCGCACGATCCGCGCCGTTAAATTTGACGACAGAACCGTTAATAAAATTGCTACCGTTGAGCGCGAGTGCGAACGCTGCGCCGCCTGCGAGTGCTGAAGCTGGATTTAGTGAAGCCAGTACCGGAGCCGGATTATTGATAGTGAAATTTGTCGCGGGCGATAAACCTCCACCGGGCAATGGCGTGAAAACAGCGAAGCTTAACGCATCAGCGGTAGTCAATTCGGAAGCCAATAATTGAACGCTTAATTGTGAACTGGAAATGACAGTCGTCGTACGATCATTGCCGTTAATTCTGACTTTGGAATCAGCCCGGAAATTGCTGCCATTCACGAGGACAGTTGTATTTCCCGCGCCTGTAATCACTGCTGGCGGATTCAACGTAATCGCGCCGGGAGCGGGATTATTAATGGCTAAATTCGCTGTACCTGAAATGCCTCCACCGGGAGCGGGATTAGACACGCTGATCGTCGCTGAGCCAGCATTCGCAATGTCAGCCGCCGTCACCTGAATCGTTAACTGCGAAGCCGAAACAAAAGTTGTTACACGGTCTGCGCCGTTAAATTTGACGACGGAATTATTGATGAAATTGCTGCCGTTGATGGCGAGTGTGAACGTCGCGCCGCCTGCGATAGCGTTGTCAGGTGCAAGTGCAGCAATTGTCGGAACCGGATTTGGCGGCGTAATCGTGAACACTGCCGCTAGTGATGTGATGCCTCCCGCTGCCGGATCATAGACTGTGACATTCGCGGGGCCTTGACTGTTAATATCTGAAGCATTGATGGCGGCGGTCAGCTTCGTCGCAGAAATAAAAATCGTCGGGCGGTCAGCGCCATTCCATCGAACTTTGGAATTCGCAGTGAAGCCGCTGCCGTTGACCATTAGCGAAAAATCTCCGCTTAAGGCCTGTTTCGAAGCAGGGTCGAGTGAAGTAATTGCGACTGGCGGAACAACATTTACCGTGAAGTTTTTGGTTGAGATTGCGCCGCAATTATCGGTTGCGGTGACGGTCAAAGTGAACAATCCAACGGAAGAAACACTGGTGAGTGTGACAACTCCGGTGGTTGCATTGACAGCAGCAGTTCCGGCAAATCCGGCTGAAGCAGAAACGGTGACAGTTGCAATGGAACCATTGTCAACAGGGACTGCGGAAGGTGTCGCCGTAGTCGAAGCGTTCTGAACAATTTCCAGGTTTGAATAATTACCCAGCACCGGTGAAGTATTCGTAGTGACTGAAACAATTGCATTTGCCGAAGCTTTTAAACCTTTGGCGTCGGTGACTTCGAGCGCAATAATTTTATCGCCGAGCGCGGTGGCACAATCGGCAGAAATTGTTGCCGAAATTGTTCCATTCGTGTTTGCGAGATTGGTGACAGTTAATCCGGCGGGCAGGGAAGTCGCCGCAATCGTCAGACTGCCAGCGGATATTTCTAAATCAGAAATTATCGCTAATGTTCCTGACGTGGCGTGGCTGCCTTGCATTCTGGTTACAGTTGCTGAAGGCGTGATGGTTGGCGGCGTATTGGCACAGGTATTCAACAGCAACGACATGCTGTTAGAACCGGAATTAATGATAGCTAAATCGGTTCGCTGATCTTTATTTAAATCTGCGGCTCCAATGTCAATCGGGCCGTAGCCAGCATCGAAAACTCTTTGCGATTCAAACGTTCCATCGGTTTTTCCACGGAAAATTGAAAGATTACGGTCTCCGCCATTGGTGACGGCGAGATCAAGAATTGTGTCGCCATCGAGATCAGCGGCGACCAGTCCGCGCGGTTCGCTGCCTGAAATGAGCAGGTTTGGCGCTGCAAATCCACCTGACCCGTTGCCAATTAAAATGGCTACACTGGAAGACGCATTTAAGGAAACCGCCAAGTCTAACTTTCCATCTTTGTTAAAATCTCCTGCGGTCAAATGGCGTCCGGTTGAAACGGCTCCCAGGCTCGCATTTAAAGCTGCGGCAAAGGTTCCGGTTCCGTTACCAAGCAAAATTGAGACAAACGACGAGCCGCGATTCGCGACAGCTAAATCCAGATTATTGTCGTTATTGAAATCGCGGATAATGACGCCAACCGGTTCAATTCCAGCGGTGAATGCCTGTGGCGCAGCAAATGTTCCGTCACCGTTTCCCGGCAATAAAGTGACATTGCTGGCGCCTTCATTCGCAGTCACAATATCCAGATTTCCGTCTTTGTTAATATCAGCGACAGCCAGCGCGCGAGGTTGAGAGGCGGCTCCGAAATTACCAGCTGAATTAAAGTTTCCGCTGCCATCCCCAAGTAAAATTGTCACGTCAGTTGACCCGACATTCGTGACGGCGAGATCAGGCTTCCCGTCTTTATTGAAATCTCCCGCCATAATTGAAGACGGTTTGATATGCACCAAAAATTCGTTTGGAATCAGATAGCCACCAGTTCCATCCGAGAGAAAAATTGTCACTTTGTCGGCATTTAAATTGGCGACCCCTAAGTCAAGATTTCCGTCACTGTTAAAATCAGAAATGGCGACGGCTTGCGGATTGCTGAGCAAAAATGTAGTTCCACCGAAAGTTCCATTGCCGATGCCGAGCAGGATTGAAATATTATTGGAGGCATTATTCGCGACGGCGAGATCGCCTTTTGAATCGCCATTAAAATCACCAGAAACCAGCGAGAGCGGCTCCGATCCTACGGAAAGATATGACGGTGTACCGAAACCGCCTGAACCATTATTCAGCATGATCGCCGTTTGATTAGCAGTGGAGTTGGTGATGGCTAAATCCTGTTTGCCGTTGCTATCGAAATCATTGACGGCAATTCCCACCGGAGCCGGACCGGTAATGAAATTTGTTGCCGCGTTAAAGCCTCCGCTGTTATTGGCTAAAAGAATTGAAACGGTTCCATCCGTCTGATTCGTGACTGCCAAATCAAGAAGCGTGTCGTTATTCAAAAAACCATGGGCGATACCGGCTGGAGCTGCTCCAGTTGCGATATTGACGGGAGCGGCAAAGCTACCCGAACCGCTATTCACCATAATTGAAACGTTTCCCGAACCGCGATTCGCAACCGCCAAATCGTTCTTGCCATCGCCGGTGTAATCTCCACTCACCAACGCGGATGGATTGGTTCCGGCTGGAATATTGACGGCGGCGGCGAAACCACCGGAACCGTCATTGAACAGAACAGAAATATTGCCGGGAACTGCGGCTCCATCGCCTTTGTTGGCGACGGCGAGATCAGGTTTGGAGTCGTTATTAAAATCAGCAATCGTGATCGCGACAGAATTTTGACCTGTCGAGTATTCATTGTGAAAGGTGAAATTTCCTGTCCCGTCACCATTCATGACAATCACGCGACCTGGATCGTAAATCACCGGAATAGCGACATCAAGGTTGCCGTCTCCGTTAAAATCCGCCGTCGCAACAGCGCCAGGAACGCCCACAAAATTTGTAATGACTGGGATATTGTTCGGCATGCTGAAGCCGCCCGCGCCGTCTCCGATCAGGACTGAAATGCTGCCGGAAAATAAATTCGCCGCGATCAGATCACGCTTCCCATCTTTATTGAAATCTCCGGAAATCACTGAAATCGGTTTCAACTGCGTGGAAGGCTCCGGCGCGAATCCCCGCCCGTAACGAAAGCCAAAATCGGCGCAATTTGGCGCTTGCATCATGGACGCATTCGCCGCCTTGTTCGTGCTCATGCGATTCACTATACTGGAAAATGAAGCTGGAGAAACTGCGTTGACGATGAATTGCGACTGGGTTGCCAGCGCGATCATGCCAGTCGAAATAATAATAATTAATGCGAATTTAAACGAACGCAATTTAGATGAGGAGCGAGGATTGTTCATAAATACACCTTACATTTCCCACTTCTGAAATCATGGTCGGAATCTGGGCTGACGCTGATTTCAGTAAATCCACCAGAGTAAAACAGGGCAACACTTGTCAAAGCTTCAGAATATTCAGAATTGAGGCTTAGGGTTGAGGCTCTCAAGGAGAGATGCAATAAGCCCGAAGTTTGAGTCTAGTACCAGCCCTCTTTTTACTGTTGAGGTTAAGTTTTAAAGATGCGCACCGCAGACAGGTGAAGTACTTGTGAGAACGGTGCAAATCCTGCAACTTAAATTTTGGATTACAGTTACATTAAAATAATCCGCTATAACCGTGCGGCGCGTCAATATAAAAAATTAACAACCGCTCATTATTTTTTGTTTAAATACTGATAAACGTGGGAATTGTGGTTGAAGTGTAATCGGTGCTTTTGGCTGAGAGGCGCGTATAAAATCCTGCAGAGCGACCGGCCATCAGGTAAACTCCGTAGTTGGGTTGCATTTCGTTCAGCTGCGCGATTTCAAAATATTTCTGTGCAATCCAATGTTTAGGGATGGCGGTTGTTAGCGTTAATTCCCAATCATTAATTTTCGTAAAAGGGCCGACGAGCACGGAATCCCCTTCGCATCCATAAACAGATTTGAGCACCCATTCTTCACGCGACAAGCTTTTTAAATCAATTGACGAAAATCTGCGGGTCTCCGGAATATATTCTCTAATCCATTCCTGAGCCTGCGCTGAAAATAATTCCGGTCGCTCCCACATCAGCGCCATTGAGAATTTATTTTGTGTGAGTACGGAGCCGAACGGGTTGACGACTGTGACACGACCTTCAAATTCTGCTTGCAGGAGTAAGATCAATTCACGATGTAACGGTTCGGCATCGGCAAATTCCTGTTGATTCGTCCAGATCAATTCGCGTTCGCCCCACCAATCAGTTTTGTAATGCCGGATAATGAGGTCAACTTTGTTACCGAGGACAGTTAGATTACCGTCGCTGTCGTGATTTAAATTGTAAGGGGAGCCAATTAGCACAGAGCATCTGCGAGCCTCCAGCCATTCGCGGTAAATCGCAATCATACTCAAATCTTCGGGCAGGTCGGTTGGATAAATGATGGCGACGGTTTTTATTTCGGCATTTTCTCCCCGCGTCGCGTGATCGCTTTGCTTTAACATTTCCCAAAAACGATCTTCAAATCCCTCATTCGGATTGATCGTATCGGGATGATAAGGATGCAACAATTTATTCAGGAGAACCGCTTCAGCTTCGCCGGAAGGCGTATCCGAATTCATTTCGCAACTGCGAATTTTTCCATCAGTACAAAGAAATAAATCAAGTCGTGCGATGCCGTGCCAGTTGCCGGCGGATTGCAACCACATGGCTTTTTGATAGGGTGTTAACTCGAAAAAATCATCCAGCAATTCAGGCTGCGCGAGCACAATTTGTGCGACTTCGTGATAAATAAAGCCGATGCGTTCAGCAGCTTCGCAAAGCTGGCTAGCTAAATCCTGAGAAAGGATCGCGCCTTGTAATCCAAAGCGTTCTTTCCCGTTAATCCACGGATCAGAAATAATGCACGTCGCGTAAAGCATTCGCGCAAAAGTGCCATAGTCAGGAAAAGGTAATTGCTTAGTCATCAGTTGGAATGTAATCAAGAACGCCACACTTGACAAGTTGTGATACCGATCACTGGAGAACCTGTGCATCTTGCTCTTTCGGTAAGGCTGCGGTAATTTCCACTCATTCCCCAAAAGGCGGTCATCAATACAACTATGCGGGAGCTGCCACTATTTTTCACGCCCGTGCGAATTTTGGACTGCGATGAAATCAAACGTCTCAATTGAAGCGCAATTTAATTCGTTATTGGAGCAATATGGTCGTTTCCTGCGCCAGACAATTATCCGCGTTTGCCCTCAAGATATGGGGCTGCAATTCGATGAAATCGAACAGGACGCGCGGCTGAGATTATGGCGTGCGCTGGAGAGTGAGAGAGAAATCACTGACCCGGCGTCTTATCTGTATCGGATTGCGGCGACGGCTACACTTGATGCGATTCGGCGCGTCAAACGAAAGCGGGAAGAGCAGATGGTGACTGAAACAGATTCAGAAGACATCGTCCCGCATACGTTTATCGCTAATCCAATGAACGAGCCGGATCGTAAAGCTGAGCGGCAGGAACTAATTGATAAGATCAAGGGAGCGCTGGCGAAATTGCCTGACAACCGACGCACCGCAGTGGGACTACATTTGGAGGGTCTGACGACGCAGGAGATTGCTGAAATACTTGAATGGAGCGAGCCAAAAGCGAGGAATCTGGTGTACCGCGGATTGCATGACGTGCGGCAGCTGTTGAAGGAAGCAGGGATTGAATATGAAGTTCAGTGATGAAAATTTGCAAAGTCTGTGGCAACAAGACACGACTCGCGCCAGCCGCTCTGATTGTCTCTCATCTGAATTGCTGGTACGGGCAGGCGCAGACGACCTGAACGCCACTGAACGTGCGCGCCTTGCTCAACATTTATCGGGCTGCGCAGAATGTGCCATAGAATATCGAATTGTCCGCACTACGAAAGAATGGGCGACACAAGCCGTGGTCAATCATCCTGAAGTTTTCCCTGCGCGTGTGAATCCGGAACCATCGAATTGGTGGCAACGTTTCATTCCCTCGTTTGGTTTTCGACTACTTGCGGCTGGATTGACCGCAGCTTTATTGTTGCTGAGTGGGGGGCTTGGGTGGTGGCTCCTGGACATCCGGCAACAAAATCGCGCACTGCTCGCGCAACTTAGCCAAAAACAAAATGAAGCTGGCGAGATTGCCACGCTCAGAAATCGCATTGAAGAATTACAACGTCCACAACCTACGCCGTCGCCGTTTCCGCAGCCGACAGCGTTGCCGTCACCGCCGGAACAAGATGCGTTGAAGGCGGAAATTGCAAAGTTGAAAAATGAGCTTGCAGCGTTAACGCGACCACAACTTGATGTGCCACAAATTGATATTGATCCGACGAATACCACTCGTAGTGCAACCGATGGAAAAAACGAAAATGCTTCAGTCGTTAATGTTCCTCCAACAGCCGCATCATTCACGATCAATTTACCCGGAGCTGGTAGTAAACCATTTCCAAATTACCTGATTGCAATATTGGATGCGAAAACAAACAAACAGGTTTGGGAAGCGCAACGAAAACAGGACAACGAAACTACGTTCACAATTACCTTGAATAAACAGGGGCTACCTGCTGGTAAGTACAAAATCAGGGTTTACGGACTGACAGCGAAGCAAAAAGAATTAATTGCTGATTATGAAGCTACGGTGAACTATTTGATAGCGCCTGCAACGTCAGGCAGTAAGCACTGAGAGTAGGGGAGATAATGAAGAACAAAACTTTTTTTCGTTATGATGCAGAGCGCTGGATGGCTAAGTTTAGGTTCGGCATAGTTCTCTTACTAGCGGGAATAGCAGTAATTTTTCCTTCGTCAGCCTTTCCACAAACTCCCGAAATCTTTCCTTTCAATCAAGAAGTCACGCGTGTCGTTACTGGTGGTCAAAAACAACGATGGCAGTTTTCGATGAATTCGGCACAATATTTTCAGTTAATTCTGGAAAAACTTGGACTTGATTTTCACCTTGTAGTGACTGACCCCGATCAAAAAATAATTCTTGAGATGGATGCCGGTGAAGTCTCAATTGGAGAATTACAATTTTCAGTCGTCGCTTTCACGGCAGAAAAATCTGGGAATTATTCTTTAGAAATTAGCGCCTCAGCTTCGCCCGAGTCTGGGCGTTACAGAATGAAATCCGCTGTCCCACGCCTTGCTACCGAAGCGGATCGTCAGCGCCTGAATGCTCATCAATTATGGCGCGAAGGGCTAAAACTACGGTCGCAATTCAAGACAGAGGCGCGACAAGCAGCCATTACAAAGTACGAAGACGCCTTGAAGATTTTGCAACAGCTGGCGGATGATCCATCTGCTGAGGCACTTACCTTTAATACGATTGCGACGATCTGGTACGACTTGACGAATGCCACGAAAGTTACAGAAGCGCTGAATCCGGCTCTCAAAATATGGCAAACACTTGGTCGCCATCGAGAAGAGGGGGTCACTTTGAGTGAGCTTGGACTCATCAATTACGTGAAAAATGATTCCGGCAAGGCACTCGAATTTTATCAGTTGGCATTGGAGAAGCATCGTGCCGTCAAAGATATAATATTTGAAGGGGAAACGCTGAATCGCATCGGATGGAATTACAATGCTAAAGGTGAAAGACGCAAAGCCATGGAATTTTATCTCAAAGCATTACAGTTGCGACGCGAGGCAGGCAACTGGGAAGGCGAGTCAGTCACACTAAATGATATTGGTCGCGCCTACGCTGCCCAGGGTGATTCTTTGCAAGCATTAGAGGCTTACCAGCAAGCCTTGAAATTACGTCCGCCTGAACGCGAACCGGGAGGTGCGGCTAACGTCCTCAATAGAATTGGCATGGTTGTAACTTCTATTGGCGATTGGCAAAGCGCTTCGGATACTTACAATCAGGCACTCCTCTTAGCTCGAAAAGTAAACGATCGGCGCAATGAAGCAGCCATTGTCAACAATATTGGCGCGATGTTCAACCAATATGGAGATCAGTCGCGTGCTTTACAACATTACGAACTAGCCTTAAAACTGAGTCGTGAAACGGGGATCCGGAGTGGGGAATCGACAATTCTTAACGCGATGGGAGTTACTTACATCAACTTGGGAGAATTCCAGCGTGCAGTTGAATTTCTAACGCAAGCTTTAGAGCTTCGACGAAAGCTCCGTGATATAACCGGTGAAGCCGAAACCTTAATGAATTTAGGACTCGCCTATCAAAAACTAGGTGATCAGCAAAAAGCCCTGGATTATTCCCGGCAGTCGCTGGAGAAGTATCGTAGTCTCGGTGGTCGCCTTGAGGAAGCCCTTGTGCTGGATAACACCGCCAATAGCTACGCGGTATTAGGCGATACTCAAAAAGCGATTGCGACCTTTGAGCAAGCGCTTGGTGAACACCGCAAAGCTAAAAACATCAGACGGGAAGCGCAAACGTTGATTCGCCTGGGAAGTTTGCAATCACTGCAAGGAAATCTGGAAGAAGCGCGCCGACTAATTGCAGCAGGACTTACGCTTGGTGAAACCCTACGCAACCAAAATAGTAATCAGGATTTCCGCACAGCTTTTCAATCATTGGTTTCTGATCGGTATAAAGTTTACATTGAAGTGTTGATGGCAGGTCAGTCTGAGCCAAACAATATAGCTTTAGCATTGGAGGCCAGTGAGCGTGCAAGAGCGCGGAGCCTATTGGAATTATTGACCGAATCGCATACGAACATCAGGCAGGGAATTGATCCCTCCTTGTTAGAGATGGAGCAATCATTACAGCAACGGCTCAATGCCAGAGCGGAAATTCAATCGCGCTTGCTGGGAGCCAAACATACCGAAGAGCAAGCGAAAACAATTGCGCTGGAAATTTCTGAGCTTGCATCACAGCTGCAAGAAACGGCGGCAAAAATTCGTCTTCTCAGTCCACGTTACGCCGCACTTCTACAACCATCTCCGCTCTCTCTGAAAGAAATACAGCAACAGGTTTTGGATGACGACACTTTATTGTTGGAATATTCACTCGACAAAACACAAAGCTATTTATGGGCAGTTACCAACAAAACAATCCACAGCCTGACACTGGCAGGCGAACCTGAAATCAGAGCTGCAACGCAACGTTGGCTGGATCTCCTGCCAAAAAGCAAACAGCGGAAATATCAGCGTGAAGCTGAACTCGCCGCTGCCGAATTGAGTCGCCTGATTCTCAAACCAGCGGGGGCATATTTGGGCAAAAAACGTTTAGTCATCGTGGCAGATGGCGCGTTGCAGTATGTGCCGTTTGGGGCATTGCCCGAATGCGGAATGGGGATTGCGGATTGCGGATCGTTGGCAGCTGCGCCTTCCGGGGAAATTGCAACCACCCGAATTGTTCCGAAATCCGCAATCCCCATTCCAAAATCCCCAATTCCCCTGATTGTCAATCACGAAATTATCAGTTTGCCTTCGGCTTCCGTCATGGCCGTTCTGCGTGCTGAACTCAAAGGCAGAAAGCCTGCCGAAAAACAACTTGCAATTTTCTCTGATCCGGTTTTTCAGATCACTGATCCGCGCGTCCAACTGGTAAAAACAGGGGCCACAATTCAGCCTGCTGAAATCAATTCAATTTTGGCTTCCTCAAATCTTACACGAGCGGGAACAGAGTCAGGCATTGCATCGTTCGAGCGTTTATCTTTTACGCGTGTGGAAGCCGACGCGATTACGGAATTCACTACAAAACCGCAACAGTTGAAGGCGCTCGATTTTGCTGCCAGCCGCCCCGCTGCGCTCAATGGTCAACTGGATAAATACCGCATAATTCATTTCGCGACACACGCCTTGCTCAACAGCCAGCATCCCGATTTGTCCGGCGTAGTCTTGTCACTGGTGGATGAAAACGGAAAACCCCAGGATGGTTTTTTGCGCTTGAATGATCTTTATAATTTGAAACTCAATGCCGACCTCGTAGTCCTTTCAGCGTGCAGCACGGCGCTGGGAAAAGACATTAAAGGTGAAGGCTTGGTGGGATTGACTCGTGGGTTTATGTACGCCGGAGCTGCCCGTGTTGTCGCCAGTTTGTGGAATGTGAATGACGCCGCCACCGCCGAACTCATGAAAAATTTTTACCGTGCGATGTTGATTGAGAAACTGACACCTGCCGCCGCTTTACGATCCGCTCAATTGGCGATGTCGCGCGACCCTCGCTGGTCATCGCCATATTATTGGTCAGGTTTCGTCTTACAAGGCGAATGGCAATAAAAAGTGTACCGTAAACGTCTCGTTTGCGATTTCGAATAAAAATATTCAGCCATTCGTGAGAGAACTTTTCAACTGCTTACGTCATAACTTTTGACAGCGTACTTCAAACAATCAAGAACTCCTCAAAAGTAAGGCCTTTTATCTAAAAGGAGTTGTCGAGGTGTGTCTGCACTCTGTTACCTAAACACCGAAAAAAGTAGGGGGATAAAATCATGATAAACGAAAAGAAATGGAAACTGACCGTCTTCATTTGTTGGATCGCAATCATTGTAGTGGTTGCTGTTCCGACTCTCGGGCAACTCGTAGATAAAACACGCGCACCAAACGTAGCGGATGCGGGCATTGCTAAATCTTTATCTGAACAAGTCGGCGCAGGACGTGGTGATTGGATGACACCTGATTCGTCGTCATTCATCATTGTGCGTGACCCGTTCCGTTCGATTCGTCGGGGACGTCAATTATTTCAACGTAAATTTTCGCGCTCTCAAGGCTTGGGGCCGATGGTGAGTGATGGAGCAGGGGATGTGAATAATATTCTGGCCATCGGGGCCGGACTCTCTGACAGTTGTGCCGCGTGTCACGGGCGTCCACGTGGAGCCGCAGGCAGCGGCGGTGATGTCGTGACGCGACCCGATAGCCGTGATGCGCCACATCTTTTTGGCTTGGGCTTGAAAGAAATGTTGGCTGATGAAATCACAGCGGAATTGCGTTCAATTCGCACTCAAGCCATTAATAAAGCGCTTCAGAACCATCACGACGTCACGAAGCAATTAACCAGCAAAGACATAAACTACGGTTCAATTACAGTTCGCAGCAATGGTGAAGTTGATACCTCTCAGGTCAAAGGCGTTGATGCTGATTTGCGCGTTCGACCATTTTTTGCTCACGGCGGCAAGTTTTCAATCCGCGAATTTATTGTTGGCGCTTTCAATGATGAGATGGGATTGCAATCCGTAGACCCTGAATTAATGGCGGCGAGTAAAGGCGCGAAAATTATGACGCCTTCAGGTCTGACGATGGATGGAGCGTTGGATCAAGTCGCCGCTCCACCGACGGATGATGTCAATGCTGATCCTGATCACGATGGCATCACAAATGAAATTCCGACGAGCCTGATAGATCACTTTGAATTTTATTTGCTCAATTATTTCAAGCCCGCAGTTTATGAACAAAATTATGCGACTGAAGTCGGCAGCCGCCTCTTCGATCAAATCGGATGCGCGAAGTGTCACGTCCCTGATCTTAAAATTGAGCATGATCGTCGTGTCGCGGATATGGAAACGAAATACGATCCTGAAAAAGGGATTTACAATAATCTTTTTGCGACAGCAATTCCGCTTTTTAAAGCGCTCAGTGATGACAGTGGTTATGCTTCGATGAAGCAACCGAAAGGCGAATCGTTCGAAGTCAAAAATATTTTTACTGACTTCAAACGTCACGATGTCGGGCCGGGATTTTATGAAAGAAATTATGACGGTACGATGCGTAAAGAATTCATGACGACTCCGCTGTGGGGAGTCGGAACCACTGCACCGTATGGTCACGATGGACGCAGCATAAATCTCAAAGAGGTCATTCTAAGGCACGGAGGCGAAGCGAAAAGGGCACGCGATACATTTGCCAAAATGCCGTATACCTTACAGCGGAATCTATTGGATTTTTTGAATTCCTTAGTCGTATTTCCGCCTGATGACACGGCCTCTAGTCTTGATCCGGGAAATCGTGCTGCGACGAATTTCCCGCAATTCGGGCACGGCAGCATTAAGCTCACGGTCTTATTTAATAATCCGCAGGATATTGAATGAAGCCGTCAGCGGTAAGGCGGTACGTTTTCGTTCAGAGTTCACGCTTCAGCGTGTTTTCCGCCAGCGAAGCGCGGCGGAAAAAGCAAACTGAAGTTTGAACTCTGAACGAAGCGACACGCCCCGGACATTTGCTCAATTCCTGATTAATTAAATTTCTTATTTTGAAAATGACAAGGAGTTCAATTTTTACAGCCAGGCAAAAATTGAACTCCAGTTAAAATCTAAGTGATTGTTAGTAAATCTTGATTAATTTGCAGCGCGACGCGCTTCAAAGTCGGTAATTTTATCTTCGTGTTTCAGGGTCAAGCCGATGTCATCCAAGCCGTTTAGCAAACATTCCTTGCGAAACGGATCAACCTCAAAAGGAATGCTTAGGCCGTAACTGTCGGTGATGGTTTGTGAAGGCAGGTCAATCGTGAGCTGGTAACCTTCATTCGCTTTCGTGCGTTGAAATAATTCTTCGACCTGCTCTTCAGAAAGCTTGATGGGCAGCATCCCATTTTTGAAACAATTGTTGTAAAAAATATCCGCGTACGATGGAGCGATGACGACCCGGAAGCCGTAATTATCGAGCGCCCATGGAGCATGTTCACGCGAAGAGCCACAGCCGAAATTCGCGCGCGTCACTAATATCGAAGCGCCTTTAAAGCGCGGCTGATTCAATTCAAAATCCGGATTCTCAGAACCGTCCGCATTGAAACGCCAATCAAAAAATAATGCGTCTTCAAAGCCTGTGCGTTCAATCCGCTTCAGAAATTGTTTGGGAATAATTTGATCGGTGTCTACGTTAACACGATCCAAAGTGCCGACGATGCCTGTGTGTACTGTATAAGGTTTCATAGAAATTGGAGATGTTAGATATTGGATGTTAGATGTTAGTGAATTAGGAAGCCAGCATCCAACATCTGGCATCCAGCATCTCTCTTAAAAATTCCTGACATCAACAAAATGCCCGGCAATCGCAGCTGCCGCAGCCATTGCTGGACTGACTAAATGCGTCCGACCGCCTGCGCCCTGACGACCTTCAAAATTACGATTGGAAGTCGAAGCGCATCGTTCGCCCGGTTTCAAAACATCTGGATTCATCGCCAGACACATTGAACATCCAGATTCACGCCAATCGAATCCAGCGTCAGAAAATATTTTATCAAGTCCTTCTTCTTCCGCCTGTTGTTTGATGGCCTGAGAACCCGGCACGACCATCGCGTAAACTGTCGGAGCGGCTTTGCGACCTTTAATGACAGCCGCTGCGGCGCGTAAATCTTCAATTCGCGAATTCGTACAAGATCCAATAAAGACGCGGTCAATATTCACTTCTTCAAGTGGCTGCCCGGCTTTTAAATCCATGTATTCCAAAGCCCGTCTCGCCGCCTTTTTAGAATTTTCATCCGGCATCGCTTCAGGATCAGGAACCTGACCTGAGATGTCCGCGACCATTCCCGGCGAAGTTCCCCACGAAACCTGCGGAACCAAATCCGCAGCATTAATGTGCAATTCGCGATCAAAAACAGCGCCATCTTCCGTCGGTAATTTGCGCCATTCCGCAACAGCTTTTTCCCATGCTTCGCCGGTCGGTGCGAATTCACGACCTTTTAAATATTCGTACGTTTTTTCGTCAGGAGCGATTAATCCGGCTCGCGCTCCGGCTTCGATGGTCATATTGCAAACGGTCATGCGCTCTTCCATCGAAAGCGCGCGAATCGCTTCACCCGCAAATTCAACGACGTATCCCGTCGCGCCGTCCGTGCCGATGGTGCGAATGATATACAAAATAATATCTTTCGCGGTAACGCCGACAGGTAATTTCCCATCCACTGAAATACGAAAATTCTGAGGCTTGGATTGTTGCAGACACTGCGTCGCCAGCACGTGTTCGACTTCGCTGGTACCAATGCCAAACGCGAGCGAACCAAACGCGCCATGCGTCGATGTATGCGAGTCGCCGCAGACAATCGTCATCCCCGGTTGCGTGTAGCCCAGCTCCGGCCCGATGACGTGAACGATGCCTTGTTGCTTGCTGTTCAGACCGTAAATTCTCAGCCCGAATTCCGCCGCATTTTTTTCCAGCGTATCAATCTGCGCCTTTGAAATCGGGTCAGTCACAGGAATGGAACGGCTCCAGGTTGGGATGTTGTGATCAACAGTCAGAATTGTCCGTTCAGGACGGCGTACGGTACGACCATTCAACCGCAAGCCTTCAAAAGCTTGTGGGCTGGTAACTTCGTGAACCAAATGAAGATCAATATAGAGAATCGCGGGTTTCCCGTCTTCCTGATTGACCAAATGCTGATTCCAAATCTTATCGAAAAGCGTTTGTGCCATAAGTTTTTCCTGTTCAAAAAGTATCTAAGCTATGATGGAAATATACTTATGATCTTTTCCGAATCATAAATCAAATTAATAATTTAAATAAAGGGATAAATCAGGCGTAACGAGGATGAAGTCGCAATGATAAAGTTCAAATCTTCAAAGCCGAAGAATCAATAGATAGCAAGATAGCAGTTCCTTAACTGTCGTGGGGACTCGCAAGTAAGGTGTGTACAATCCAATTTTAAGATAATAGGATTAAAACGAAGGCGCAGCGATTCTGCTCTTTTGCGTGACAACGCTAAGAAACTGTTGCGCAATCACCGGCCAGTTAAAATATTTCTCAACTTGCGCTCGCCCTTTGTCGGCAAACTCTTGCGCTTTCACAGGATTTGATAAGAGATCGTCTATTGCATACGCAAAGTCGGCGGCATCTTCGCCGAAGGAAACCCACCCTTGTCCCATCCTTTTCACTTCATCAATCGGAGTGCAAATAATAGGCTTCCGCAACGCGGCGTACTCGAATAATTTAAGCGGTGACGAGCCATCCGAAACTGCATCCCTGGTAAAGGGAACCAGACAGATTTTCATCGCTGCCATGCAATTCATGGCTTCTTCGTAGGGAAGGGCGCCGGTCAGATGTACGTTATGAAATTTACCGTCTTCAACTGTCTGTTTAATTTGCGGGAAGAGACGGCCTCCGCCGACGATTAGAAAATTTACGTGGCGCATGCGGCGTGCGACGCGCAGCATTAATTCAAAATCTACCCAGTATTCAAAGGCTCCAACAAAGCCCACCCAAGGGCCTGGTTTCTCAGCAATCCATTCACTGGCTACACATTGATCAAGAGCGGTGAGATCGGCTCCGTTTGGCAACAGATGAGTTGTTTTCTTGATTTGATCCTTCAGGACACTCGACGCGACGGTCACAGTATCGGCCATTTCCAGCATCCGATTTTGAGTGTATTGCGCTGCGGCGAGGACTCCGGCTTTTCCGGCGATGCCACTTTCATACCCAAGCATCGCAATCAGATCATCAGCCATATCAAAATGTTTGTGGCACTCGACATTTTCCAGCAAACGGACTTGCGGGAGGTTGTAAACCAGCAAGAGATCAATTTTCTCTTCGGCGGTAAAGCGTCGCACCTGATCTACGGACGAAAGCGAGAGCAGACCTTTTTTGAGCAGCTTGGATTTCGGGAGCTGCATTTGCATGAATCGTCGCAGTGCCTGTGGCGCTTCAAATTCGCTGATCGTCAGGTTCTTAATCTCAGTGGTGGGATTAATATCAGCAAAACTAATATCTCCCAACGCCATATTTGGGGCTTTCAGCACGAACACCTGATGTCCGATCAGGCAGAGCTGCGTGAGAAGTTGATGGTAACGGCTGCGGTTTGCAGAATCCCATTTAGCGAGGTAAGGGAATAAAATTTTCATAACGTGAGGTTGCGTTCAAAAACGTCAAGGTTAAAAAGTCGGAGGTGGTCAGTTCGACTCATAAATTCGTCCTTCACCATTCTCAGCGTCCAGCGCGTAACCATCCACGCTTAACTACCATCAGGGAAAAGCTGAGAATCCAGATCATCAGATAGCGAGGAGTTGCGAGCAAATCTCGCAGGTATTCTTTCCAGTTGCTAATTAACGGAGCTGCGGCCAAATAATAGAAAGCATCAAAGCACAGCCCAACCAGTGAAAAATACAGTAAAATCACAACAAATAACTGATTCGTGAAACCTGATAGCCATAAGATCAGCATTGTCGCGAAAATGCCCATCCGGCTGACCATTAATAAAATCTTCGGACGTAAAAAAAGTAGTGGTAATAAGAACCAAGCGCTGAGTCCACCACTCTTTAATGCTAAAAATATTTCGCGCCAATGACTTTTTAGGACTTGTAATTGTCCGCGAAACCAGCGCGCTCTTTGATTTGCTACGCCTCGCTCTTTCTGCGGCTTCGGATCAAAAATCACTGCTTCGGAAAGAAACATTATGTTGGCTTTTTTCAGCGCTAACAGCACATCTAACTCCAAATCTTCAGCTAAAGTATGCAGCTGCGGCGCAAGCTCTGCCAGTAGTTCAGCCTTGATGGCCATCCCGGTTCCACGCAAGGGAATTTGCCATCCATAACGAGTGCGAGTGGTGTCGTCAACGAGCTGCATTAAGACTTCAGACCATCCCGCCAGGCGTCCTGATTGCGTTGTAGCGAGCGGCTTCACAAAGGCTTGCACTGCATCAGCGCCCGTCTCAAAAGCATTTTTCAGCGCTTCTAATGTTCCTGTTTGAATCTGGCTATCGGCATCAAGAACAACAACGATTTCGTCGGATTTCCATTCACTGCGGTAATTATTCAGCCACCATTCGAGGACTGCACCTTTGCTGGCTTTTCCTCCACTTCTTGAAGAGACATTGACGCCTTCCAGGAGTGCTTCGGCGGCAGTATTATCGGAGCAATTATCCGCCACAATCCACAATCGCGCCTCAGGCCATTCGCGCAGATGTGGAATTAGAGCTGCCACCGTTTGCCCGATTACTCCGGCTTCATCACGGGCGGCAATCAGGATAACTGCGCCGTTGACAATGGTGATTTTTTGCGCGGCTACTTCTTTTTTGGGGATTATGCGCAGGCACAGGAGAATGCCGCGAAGCAGGCTGTCAAAGATCAATAACGTGCCCATCACGATTCCAATCAGCGCAGTAAAAATCAGTAAAAAATCACTTGATGAAGGCATTCTAAAACCTGATCAGAATTATCCAAAAAAGATAACCATCGGGACAAATTAGTTAAGCCAAAACTAACTATTGGAAGTAGGGCAGAAGCGCTGTTCGGAGAAGTTTTAGGGGTTCCATCAGCATTGGGCTTTATAATAAATTGCCAGTGAGGAACAAGCGCAACAAACAGAGATTATCCGTGAACGACTTGAGAGTCAAATCATCTTTTACATGGAAGAACTTAGAATTTTATTGACTTGCTCAAGAGCGTCCTTTATAAGATTCAACGTGATAGACTTTGTTGTCTGATCACCAAAATCTTTATGCCCACATTGGGAACCGGAATAGTTCAGGCTTGATTCATCATCCTCACGAACAACTTCTAAATTCGCCATTGTCTCTGATGCTTACTTGTACAAAAGTTGGCTTTTTGTCCAGCATCAAAATTAATCAGGCAATTTATCATTATGGAAAATACTCTTCCGATTTACGATTCGTCCGTACGTCGCTCACCATTAATCGAAGAGCTGGTGGAGTTATATCGTTATCGCGATTTAATTGTTCAGCTCGTCGCCCGAAATATCAAAACTCGTTATAAAAGGTCAGTCATGGGAGTCCTTTGGACCATGCTCAATCCGTTGTTCATGATGGGAGTCCTGACGCTGGTTTTTTCTTCGATGTTTCAATTACAGACGAAGTATTACGCCGTGTACGCGCTCAGCGGTTTAGTCTGCTGGAATTTTTTTGCGCAGACTACCAGCGCGGCCATGAGCGAACTATTATGGGGTGGAAACCTCATGAATCGGATATATATCCCCCGTGCTGTCTTTGCCGCCTCAGCGCTCGGGACTGGAATTGTTAATCTTTTACTTTCCATTGTGCCGCTGCTTTTGATCATGCTGATCACAGGCGTTCCGCTGACGCCGTGGATTTTATTTATCCCGATTCCTCTCATTTTATTGGCGATGTTTACGATCGGCGTCGCGCTATTTCTTTCGACCTTAGCGACGTATTTTGCTGATGTATTGGATATTTTTCAGTTGTTGCTGACGACCTGGATGTACCTGACTCCCATTGTCTATCCGAAAGAAATCATTCCCGAAAAATATCGCTGGCTCTTCAATTTGAATCCGATGTATCACCTCGTTGAGGTCTTTCGCGCCCCATTTTATGCAGGTTGGTTGCCGGGCTGGAAAACCGTTTTAGTTTCCACGATTGCGGCCATCGTTTCGATGCTCTTTGGCTGGAGCTTTTTTGCAAGGAGGGCGGATGGTCTCCCCTATCGAATCTGATTTGGAATTAAAAAGTAGTCTTCAAGACAGTGCGATTTGGTTGGAAAATGTTTCCGTGCAATATCGTGTTCCGCGTGAAAGAATTACTTCTATCAAGGAATACGCGATTCGAAAGATCCGCGGTCAAATCAAGCACGATAATTTTTCAGCTTTGCGGGAAATTAGTTTTGGTGTCAAACCAGGCGAAGTAGTTGGTATCATTGGAAGAAATGGCGCCGGGAAGAGTACACTCCTTCGTGTCATTTCCCGTGTCATTCAGCCCACCTTTGGCCGTGTTGTTGTGCGAGGAAAAATCGCCCCATTGCTGGAACTCGGCGCTGGGTTTCATCCTGAATTAAGCGGTCGGGAAAATGTATTCTTGAATGGAACATTGCTCGGTCATTCACACGCCAAAATGGTAAGTGTGATGGATGAAATAATTGATTTTTCCGAGCTGTGGGATTTTATTGACGCGCCGCTCAGAACATATTCAAGCGGAATGTACGTGCGCCTCGGCTTTGCCGTAGCGACCGCCATTCGACCGGATATTCTGATCATTGATGAAGTCCTCGCCGTTGGCGATGAGCAGTTCAGAGTTAAATGTCAGAAAAAAATTGATGAGTATAAACTTGCCGGAACGACGATTTTATTAGTTGCGCATGACTCAAATTTAATCTCCGAATTTTGCCAACGTGTAATCTGGCTGGATCGCGGTCGAATTCGGACGAATGGCTTGGCAAGGGATGTAATTCAGGAATACAAAATGGCTGGAATAGTGACTCCTCCTGAACCGACTATCGCTGCCATGGCTAACTAATGTCCATTAATTGGTAACTGAATCAGGAACAATATTTTTTAGAATGCCTCCTCTGGAAATTCGTGATGAAGATTTGATTCAGACATGATTCACTCCGGCAAAATTGTGAATTTATTAATCCGATTTTGGTGAGATGATGCAAAATTTCCCCCAATACCTGAGCCGTTCCAAGAGCCTCGAACGTGAACAGGTACTGCTGGTTGCCTCTAACTCGCAGACAACTCATTCAATCACAATGAACACCCAGCTACCAAAAGCCGTTACCTTTTCGATTGGCTCAGAGGCGATGAGTCTGGCATATAGCCCTTGATAACTTTGGTCAAACTCTTGACCGCCTACGTTTTTGAGTGAGTAAATTAATGTGAGGAAATAACTATGCGTGTAGCAGTTTTAGGCGGAGGACTTCAAGGCGCGTGTGTCGCCATGGAATTAGCTTCTGCTGGAATTTCGGTTGATCTTTATGACAAGAATGATCGGTTCCTGACACAGGCTTCAGCGCAGAATGAAGGTAAAATTCATCTTGGTTATGTCTACGCCAATGATCGAACTCTCAACACCGCCCGAACCATGGTTAAAGGAGCGATCAGTTTTTTACCACTTCTTCGGCGCTGGCTTGGAGGTGTGGTTGATTCGATTCCTGTCTCTGAACCCTTTAACTACGTGGTTCACACCGCGAGCCAGCTCAATATCGAAGAAATCGAAAGTCATTTTAAAAGCTCACAAGAAATTGCGGTTCAGGAAAGTAAGGCATTTCCGGTTGATTATTTCGGAGCGGATTACCGGATGATTCCAGCCCGTTTATCTGAATCTCAATGTGATGCTTTGTATGATCGCCGCCTGACGGCAGCAGCATTCAAGACAGCCGAGGTCGGGATTGATCCTGAGTTTCTAGCCGCTCTGGTTCGACGTCGCCTTGAAGCTGACCCAATGATCAATACCATGTTACAAACGCGAGTGATGAGTGTCTCTCCTCACAATCAAAGTGTCGCTGTCGCTTTTGAGAGTAATGGCGAGGAACTTAACGAACGTTATGATCAGGTCGTGAATACTCTGTGGGATGGTCGGCTGGCAATTGACCGGACAGCCGGACTTGAACCGGATCGTCAATGGATGTATCGGATCAAACATTACCTGCGTGTGCGCGCTCCGGGTGTAGCGGCGAGTTTACCGTGTACGACAATGGTGCTTGGAGCTTTTGGTGACATCGTCAATTACGGCAATGGTGAAGCGTATCTTTCCTGGTATCCAGCCGGAATGCGAGGCGTTTCCTCCGATTTCAGCCCACCCAAATGGCCGTTAATTCTTGATCAGCAAACCTCGATGGAAGTTCGGAACGCAATCCTGGCGGGTTTGGTTGGAATTGTCCCGACGGTCGCAAATCTTATCCCTGAAAATATTGGATTATGGGAAGTTAAGGCTGGAATTATTTTTGCCTGGGGACAAACCGACATCAATGATCCTGCGAGCGTTCTGCACGAAAGGCACGCGATAGGCCCTCAATCGGTAGGCCGATACCACACCGTTGATACGGGCAAATTAACGACGGCTCCACTCTTTGGCAAAATGGTGGCCGACAGAATTTTAAATCGAGGTTGAGTTTTCATGTCCAAGATTCCTGACGTCACTATCGGGGTGCCTGTCTATCGTGGCGAACTTTTTATTGAGGATGCTCTTCGTTCAATTCAGCGTCAAACTCATCAAAATTTCAAAGTGCTTATTTCGCTGGACGGAGCTGACCCAGCCTCAGAAAAACTGTGCCAGCCGTTTCTTCAGGACACTCGTTTCAAGTTAGTTGTCCAGCCGGAAAGGTTAGGTTGGGTTGGCAATCTCAACTGGTTGATGGAACAAGTGGAAACACCCTATTGGTATTTTCATCAGCAGGATGATTTAGTTGATCCGCGTTACCTCGAAGTACTGCTGGAGAAGGCGGAACAGCACCCAGAAGCGGCTATCGTGTATTGCGATATGGCGACATTCGGCAGTTTAAATGAGAAGTTTACACATTCGCCCGTTTTAGGCACAGCCCCGGCGCGTTTGCTGATAATGCTTCACGAACATCATTCAGCTGTCCCCTTTCGTGGGCTGACCCGGCTTGAAGCGCTCCGTCAAGTCGGTGGAATTCCTGTCAATGAAGTTGAAAATTTTTCTGTTGATACGGCCTGGGTAGCAGCCATCGCTCGATCAGGAGAACTTCTGCGAGTTCCGGTCGAGCTGTATCAGAAACGGTATCATTCAGAAAATATTCATACGAAATGGGCGCAATGGCCTTTCGAAAAGCGCATTAAAGCCTGGGTCATCCATTGCACCCAAATGCTCGAACAGGCGATGCAGGTGGAGGCAACGTTGCAGGAGCGCTGCTTACTTTGGCTGGCAGCAGTCAGTCGCCTGGTCTCGCCTCGGACAGCGATTGGGTATATTCCGGTTGCAAGCCTGACTGAAGTTGAACGCCAGCGATTGCTTGACGAGTTTTTCAATCAGGTGCAGCACATCAGGAAGCTGGAAGTCACCGTCTGGCTTGAGACAGAATGGGAAAGCATCCGCCAATGGACAACAGGGTTTTATTGGTTTTTAGGCAATGAATCCGGTGATGGACTTAAAGAGGAAAAAGACCTAAGACTGCAGGAATTACAACATATTCAAAATTCAAAAGCCTGGCGCTTAATGGTTCAGTGGTGGGATTTTCGTAATCGAATCCGCGCCATCAATCTCTTTCGTCGGTAGTTTAGATCACGATTTTATTGTGCTTATCAACGCACGAAGCTTCCATTTGGTTTTTGACCAGAGCACCTTAAATTTTTTTGTTATCGAAGCGTTGTCTGTTTGGAGGTGGTTAATGATTCTATGCAAATGTTCAATTTCCAAACGCTGATTTCTTAGTTTGTCGGTAGCCTGAGAATCTAACGCGCGAAATGTTTCTGCCATGATTCCATCGGCTTCTGCCACGTGAGAAGCTACTTCGACCGGGGCTTTTAGCTTTTCAGAAATTTTGTTGATGGCAATTTCCTGATTCGTAGCCACTATGATCAGGAATCTGTAGCTAGGCTCACGATAGTCATAGGGCGAGAGCCGTTCATTGTAAATCCGATTGAGTGATTCGAAGAGGGTGTGATCGGATTGATTATGTTGCAGGTCAAAGTAAATGAGTATTTGATGAATCCACCGATAGACGTAATTGCACGGAAGTATTACCACGTCGCTGGCTCCAAGCGCTTTGAATGATTCCAGCGTTTTCTCAACTGGTTCTAATCCAAATTCTATATGTTGTTGCAGTGGTTCAAATCGTTCCGCATATTTTCCCCAGATAAAATCGAAAACTACCCGGTCAAATCGGCTGACGATTTCGTTGCCACGAGGAGCGCCAAGCAGGACTAATCCATCGGTGACTCGAAGCATTTCGCTCAAAAGTTCCGGTCGAAACTCGGCTGGAATATGCTCATACATATCAGAAACCAGGCAAGCATCAAACGATTTATCTTCGTAAGGAATTCGCAACGGACGGTTGATGGTGGGCTGATTATCTTCGTGTGTGGCGTAGCGTTCAATCAAAGCCTCCGGGAGATAATCGTGAAGTCCTGTTTCTCTTCTGGACAATTCAAGGACGCGCGGCTGATGAATGGAACGCTGGTTTGCCGCTTCACGAATGCAGGCGGCAATCTGCATCATGTTTTGATACGAATCAAAAACGCGTCCTAAGAGACTTTGATCAGGATGAGAAATCATGTGGCTAAATTTTCTTTGATCACTTTTGCCATTTCTTCTGCCTGCGCGCGGATTGTCACCTCGTCTTTGCCTTCGATCATCACACGCGCCAGATTTTCAGTGCCGGAATATCGAAGCAGCAAGCGACCACTTCCATTCAATTCTGTATTTAGTTTATCAATCATTGATTTGATTGGAGCAACTGATTCGAGCGGAGGTTTACTGCCGACTTTGACATTAATAATGACTTGAGGATAACGGATAAATCCGGCAGTTAAGGCGGACAGGCTTTGTTGTGAATCCTGGATGACCCGCAGGACTTCAAGTCCGGTAATCATACCGTCACCTGCCAGGCTGATGCCGGGGAATATGACATGGCCGGATTGTTCGCCGCCAATGCTGCCACCATTTTTAATTAAATCTTCGAGGACATATTTATCGCCTACATTAGTGCGTACCAATTCAATGCCACGTGCCTGAAGCCCCAGTTCAAGACCGAGATTACTCATGACAGTCGCGACTACGCGATTGCCTTCGAGCTCATTTTTAGCGTGTAAATACTCGGCCATGACAAACAGAATTTGATCGCCATCAATCAAATTTCCCTGCGCATCAACAAATAAAGAACGGTCGGCATCACCGTCAAACGCAATGCCGAGATCGGCTTGGGTCTCAACGACTTTGGCTTGGAGTTGCTCTGTGTGCAACGCTCCGCAATCAAGGTTAATGTTGGTTCCGGTGGGAGAATTATTGATGGTCGTGACGGTCGCACCAAGTTCAGTAAAGAGCTTGGGAGCCAATAAAGACGCCGCTCCATTTGCGCAATCCAGGACAATTTTCAGTCCGTTCAAATCAAGTTTGCCACAAATTTCTTCTCGTAAAAATGCTAAATATTTTGTTTGTAAATCTGACTCGCGTTCAGCATTCCTCACGTAATCAACGTTTGCTATCACCGGCGCTGCTGAGGCGTCGGCTTTTAAATCCGCTTCGATGAGCTGCTCCATTGCTTCTTCTAGTTTTTGACCGGAAGGCGAAAAAACCTTCAGGCCATTGTCCTGAAATGGATTGTGCGAAGCAGAAATTACGATGCCCGCATCAGCGTTCAGCAGTCGTGTCAAATAGGCGACACCGGGAGTTGTAATCACACCAGCAGATTGGTAGCTGGCCTGCGCGGTAACGATTCCACGAATGATCGCCGCTTCAATCCATTCACCCGATTCGCGCGTGTCGCGCCCAATGATAATGGAGGCTTTGCGTCCAAGATTTTTTTCAAGTTGAACTGCCAGCGAAAATCCAAACCGTTCGATTGTGACAATGTCGAGTGGATATTTTCCGGCTTCGCCGCGCATTCCATCTGTTCCAAATAATTTACTCATATAATTTATTGTCTTGCAGGGGCATTGGGGAAATCGTGGGGTGATGATGCAGAAAGATAAACGAAATTGAGGTTTTGCGCTACCAAAAAATAAAGTGTGATTATTTGGTTGCGTTGTAAATCAGACGCCTGGATACGTTTCTCGATATGTTTTTTCAAAAATAAAGAAAATAATAATTTTTTAATGACAGGTTTACTCGAAAAAATACGCTTTATAGTATGAGAGGAAATTTTACGAATATTATTTTCAGCCAGTAAGCTTTATCTGCCTGACGTTGATTGGCGTGTGATCAGTCTTGGCAATAGAAAAATGCTTATCAGGGGAGGGGACTCACAATGCAGGCCTTAGCCAGGCACGCGAAGATTCATTTCCTCAGCCACTTGGGGATTTGTTAGGTAGTAAGTTAATCAGGGAGGGAGGTAGAAACTTGACCCTCGGTTAAGTCGTTCTGGGGGAGAAACACTTTTCTGGCGGAAACGCTTCTTAGCTTTCCCACCTGATTAACTTACTACCTAACATTTTTGATGAGGTAGTGAATACTAAAAAAAACTCCAGATAAAAGTCAACATTTATCTAGAGTTTACTTATCTGAAGTTAATCGTGAGGGGGGTTATCTTAATCTCACCTACCAATCAGGCTAACTTAAGTCTTAGCTCTTTCTTTCAGTACGCAAATTATTGGTTACTGAAAAAACATTGGAAACACCATTCGCTGCTAGAAAAGCGCGAGTTTTATCGCCTTCGTTCAGGACTACGCCTTCGAGTGTCACCGCGCCATTTTTCACAATAATGTGAATTGGCGGAACGGCTTGTAGCGCCAGCCGATCAAGCCCCGTCTGGCTATAAATGGCGCGATAGGTTGCGATTCGAATCCGGTCATCAAAATTTGAGAGCGGCAACACTTCGATTTGATTGACGACTTCTTCAACTCCTTCGAGGCGAGCCACCACACGTGCGGCATCCGATTTTAAGGTCGGACGCGTCACCTGACCAAACAGAATTACTCTGCCGTCTTCTAACTTATAACTCAGATTATCGAAGACGCCGAAGTAGGGCAGCATCACCAGTTCATGGCGAACTTTTTCTTTTAATTCATAGTCAGTCTCGTTATTCGCAAATCCTGGGATGACTGCAAAAATACTCAACACAACCAATAAAATCATCATAGTGAACTTTTTCATAACGCATTTCTCCCCTTTAACTTGTGATAGAACGATTCACTAAACTTGTTACGTACTCTTAGAAGAAGATGGATTGTTTAGGGTTGTCTGAGTTAGGAAAAAAATAGTGGTCGGGGATCGGTGGGCGGTGACCGGTTTTGGAATGGACGGTACTAATATCAACGCGAAGCTGATTTTTACCGACCACCGATCCCCGATCCCCGACCACCTTTCTTAAATTCCTGGAAGTAAACTAAACCAATAAATAGCAAAGCAAAAATTGAATTCATTTTTCCCCACAGCAACAAATCAGGGACTACAAAAAATTCAATGAGATTCATTGTCGTAACGATAGTCATTTGAGTGATTGCATTCAGCCTGGATTTAATCTGGCTTAAAATCCAGAATGCCATCAGGATTTCAGAGGCGCCAATTAATTTCGTCAGAATTCCAGCATATTCGTTGCCTAAAATTCTTCCGACGATTTCCTGATGGCGTGGGACGAGATTCAGTAATTTGCAAAATAATCCATTTACAATCCAGACTGCGGCAATGAAATAATGAATTAATTTGGAAGAATCCATAGCCATGCATCTCCGATTTCTTCGTCCTGGACAATCCCGGAATAGACGAATCCGTGGCGCCCTAAAATCTTGGTCGAAGCGTTATTTTCGGGTGCTGTTCTGGCGGTAATAATGATGGTCGGGTCAGTCTTTTGGCTGATTGAAATTAGCTGCCCGCAAACGAATGAAGCGACTCCCTGACCTTCGTATTGCTTAAACGTCGCGTAAGCGATTTCTACTTTTCCTTCGATAGGTTTTCCAATGAAACCTCCACAGCCGACCACCTGATTTGCTCTGATGGCAAGATACGCAATCCACGGCGGATGGAATCCCATTTTAGAATAATAATCGTCGTATGCTTTTAGTAACTCCTGACACTCAGGCGAGGCGTAAATTTCCTGGGATTTGTCTTCGTTCAGGTTAATTGGTTGGAGTATCATGACTTGAACCACTTTTTACAATGAGCTGGTCGCAACCCGTAATTTTTCCAGTTCCACTTCGAGAGTTTGCAGGGATTCTGACGCGACTGTGAGGTCTCCGCCTTTGCCGATCTCTTCTAATTTACGTGCTGCTTTTGAAGTTGCTTCGGCGCGGATATTTCCGGCAGCTCCTTTAATGGCGTGTGCGTTATTCGCAAGAGCAGCAGCGTCCTGATCAATAATCGCTTGCTGGATTTTACTGATTTGAGCTGGAATTACTTCGAAAAAACAGGTGACCAATTCTGCTACGAATTCTTTATCGTCGGCGGCGATCCGCATTAATTCTGCCTCGTTGAAAACTTCAATATCCATAGTTGTTGACCAATAAACGTCAGTTTGTTGATTATTTCAAGAGGGCGAAATTATTTTTGATGAGCGACAAAGCGGTAGCCCACACCGCGCACTGTTTGCAGATGTTTAGGATCAGACGGATCGTCCTCGATGTATTTTCGTAACCGGACAATGAAATTATCAATCGCGCGCGTGTCCGTGTCTTCGCGCAATCCCCAGACTTCTTCCAGAATCGCTTTGCGTGAAACAGGCAGTCCATCGTGCTGAATGAGGTAGCGCAGCAATTCGGCTTCCATTAGGGTTAACCGAACAGTCTTTTTTTTGAGGATTAATTCCAGTGATCCGAAGTCAAAAGTTTTTCCTGCAAAAGTAAATACTTCACTCGAAGTTGCCGGGGTTGTTTCCTGTCTTGACCATTGATTGCGGCGAAGCAGTCCACGCAGTCTCGCAATAAGAATTGCCAGTTCAAAAGGCTTGGGAAGATAATCATCTGCGCCTGATTCAAATCCGCGCAGGACATCTTCAGGACGTGTTCGTGCGGTTAGCATCAGGATCGGAATAAAATTTTCCTGACGACGAAGTTCCGCTGCGATCTCGAATCCATTTTTACCGGGAAGCATGACGTCGAGAATGACAGCATCGAATTTATTCTCACGATTCAGGGCTAAACTGAGAGCCGTTTCTCCGTCGTGAGCCACGGTGACCTGATAGCCTTCCGCTTCCAGATTGAAGCGCAACCCGTCAGCCAAATGTAATTCATCTTCGACTATCAAAATTGAGTTCATAAAATAGGCATCCCGACATTCGCAAGGGGACGACAGGCGGGGACGCCTATCGTCCCTTTTACCGTACCTCTTTCATCAGCGGCAATTTAATCATAAATAAGCTACCCTGACCTTCGCCTTCGCTTTCAGCAGAAATTTTTCCGCCGTGTCTTTCAATGATGGATTGAACGATAAATAACCCCAGCCCCGTACCCTTCACCCGCGCCATCATTTGCCCTGGCACTCGATAGAAACGCTTGAATATTCGTTTCAATTGTATTTTAGGAATTCCAATTCCTTTGTCTTTGACCGTGATCAGAACTTTATTATCAGGAGCTTCAAAAACTTCGACAGAGACTTGAATTTTATCGACAGAATACTTTATCGCATTATCAATTAAATTTGAGAGAACCGCGCGTAACTCTTCACGATCTCCTTTAATTATTGGGCGATGCCCGTTTCTCACATGGTCGGTGAAGGTTAACGCATTGACTGGTAAACGATAACGAGTCTGTGCCAAATCCGTGCATTCCTTGGATAACTCGCCGATGTCAACCGGAGCTAGTTGAAGCTGGCCACGCTTTTGCCCGATTTGTCCGGCGCGCAAAACCTGCTCGACGGTGTTGAGTAACCGATCAGTATCCGCGAGCATAATGTTATAAAATTCGCGGCGTTTTTCCTCGTTGACTTCGCGGGTTTGGAGCGTTTCAAGATACAGCCGAATAGAGGCAATAGGAGTTTTCAATTCGTGCGTGACAGCATTGATAAAGCTGTCGTGTTGTTCATTGCGACGAATTTCGCGAACTAGAAAAATTGTGTTGAGGACTAAGCCGACAATGATCGCAATGAAAAAGATAATGCCAAAAACAAGTAGCGCGACTTCACGCCAGTTGAGCAAAACCCATCCCACGTTAAGCGCCACGGTCAACGCAACAAGGACGGTGCCGAACGCGATAAAAAAGACTATGGATTTTCGTCGAGTATTCGCGAACATAAAAAAGATGCTGGATGTTAGATGTTAGATGTTAGATGGTGGGAAAAGAATCTGCAATCTCTTGCCCAAAATCTAGCATCCAACATCCAGCATCTTTATACTAGCTCGCGCTTTGAAAGGCGGGATCAAAATCTTCTTCGAGTTTTCGCGGGGCTGTCTGCAAATCCACTGTGCGGACGTCTTTGGCTAAGCCAAAAAGTTTCAGCGCACTGATCGCGTACCAGTTCAAATCAACTTCGTACCAGGCTAAGCCGTGACGGGCAGAAGCGGCGTGCGCGTGATGATTGTTGTGCCAGCCTTCGCCGAACGACATCAACGCTACCCACCAATTGTTACGCGAATCGTCTCCGCTCTTAAATCGTTGTGTGCCCCACACGTGCGTCGCGGAATTCACGAGCCACGTGATATGCAAACCAACCGTAACGCGTAAAAATGTTCCCCACAGCACCATTGGGAATCCGCCGATAGCGAATAAAATCACGCCTAAAATAATTTGTGGAACGTAATGATAATTGGAGAGCCAAACGTAAAATTTATCTTTCGACAGATCGGGTGCGTAACGGCCTAACTTCGAACTGTCGCTGTGCAATCCAGTCCCGAAAATAATCCATCCCATGTGCGCCCAGAAAAATCCTTCGCGGGGCGAATGCGGATCGCCTTCCTTGTCAGAACGAGAGTGATGAATGCGATGTAATCCCACCCAGAAAATCGGGCCACCCTGAAGCGCGAGCGTACCGCAGATCGCAAAGAAATATTCCAGATACCTGGGAACCTTGAAACCGCGATGCGTCAGCAAGCGATGGTATCCGATGCCGATCCCGAGACTCCCCGAAACCCACCAGAGAAAAACCGCTGCGGCAAATGACGGCCAGCTAAAATTGAAGAGCGCCACGACAGCTCCGACATGAAATAAGCTCATGAAGATCAGCGTGACCCAGTTAATATTTTTTGGTTCCGTGGATGAATTAGTAAGTGGACGCAAAAGGTTTCTCCTTCTCAAAGCTGCTTTTTCGTGATTGGTTACAATGACCAGAAGTGCAATAAATCAGTACCCAAATGGTGCTGATAGTACGAGGAAATCCTAGCAGAGAAAGGTGGATTTGTTTGTAATAGTTTTGTAAGAGACAGAATGACAGTATTAACGAATGTCAATATGGCTGACTAACACTTCGTCTACTCGCAATCATCGCGTCGGTCACTGGTCAGTCGAGTTGGAATCCAGCACGCCAGAAAGAAAAGTGGCAATAATTACGATCAACTGTCGCTGCGATTGTCAGGCTCCATCAGAATCGGTTCTAGCCGACGCGTGGTATGTTCGACGATGCTGTCCTCCGACACTGTCTCTGGCAAAAAACGTAGATCGGACGTGGTTGCAGACAATTCGTCGGCTGGCGATGAAGTAGTGAGTATCTTAGGTGCGTGCAGCTTGGGATATAACAGGCCGTAAAGCATGATGAGCGTTCCCGTCAGGGCGGCAAAAATGGCAGGCAAGTCCACGACTCGGTCAATTTTTAGTATGTGATTCAGCGCGAATAACAGCAAACCGCACAAGAATACAACAACGCCTAAAAAGACGAGCCAGGCTGTCAATCTGGAGGCATCCGACTTGTCAGAAGAAATGGCTTGAGAGGATTCGTCAGGCGCTGGTGATGCATTGACATTGTCAGCCAGTAGTTGCGCCACGAGTGGGGCAACGGCCTGTAATCCCAAGCCGCAATTACGGCAGAATTTTTGGTTAGTCGGAAACGCGGTTCCACAATTCGGACAGTGCATATTCGCTCCCAGTTGTTGCGGTAGATTCGATTTTCTATACGATCAAAAAGGGGAAATGGTTCCAACCACTCCGCAATCTGGAAAAGATACCTCAAGCAACTCAACCCCATTGCCTGTTCGTAACTTAAATTCATTTCCTGAAGGAACAACGCAACTATCGCCATCATGTAGTTGATAATTTCCGTCTAAATCTAACTTGCCCTGCAATACAAACCAGAACAAAAAGTCTCCCGAATTCTTCTCAACATTGGC
>JAYTCQ010000008.1:0-42204 GCA_043736395.1 Blastocatellia bacterium
ACAGGATTTACGTACGACCAATATTCATCAGTGTTTCTTATCATCTTGTTAATCCTGTAAATCCTGTCTAAACCTGATTTAAGTAGCTTTGGTACTTATGTCGAAAAAATGAGTATAGAGGAAAAAATAAACGAGTATATTGATAGCCAATCTGAACCAAAACGCTGCGAAATGCTAGAGCTTCACCACGTCATTTTGGAACTAATGCCGACATCTAAATTATGGTTCCTGGATGGCAAAGACGATAAAGGAAAAACTGTTTCTAACCCCAATATAGGATATGGATTTTACACAATAAAATATGCTAACGGAAAAACCAGAGAGTTCTATCAAATTAGTTTGTGTGCAACCACAACTGGTATCTCAGTCTATATCATGGGTATCAAAGATAAGACCTACTTAGCCCAAACGTATGGAAAAAAACTAGGCAAGGCGAGTGTGACAGGATATTGCATAAAGTTCAAAACGCTGAAAGACATAAACATTAATATGCTGGAAGCGGCAATACTATGTGGGGATAAGTCTACAAATGAAGTTGGTGAGCTGAAGAAATAATTGAAAATAAATCTTGATTCATCGGACTTTCAAAAGGCGGTATTTTAGAGGTTTGGCAGCGCTCGATTGATAATCGTATTTGTATCAATGCCAGTCGGCAAAGTTCCCAAAGCTGCATGTTTATTGCCTGAAAGCCGCGAAGAACAAAACGCATCGCTCACCACTTGATTTCCATCTTGGATCAAAATTGCTGCTTGCAAAGCGATTCCTAAATTCTCAACCAACCTTCGCGCTCTGAATTCAATTTCGTTTTCGTCAGCAAATTCTTTCTCAACATCTTTCACAAAGTTATCGAAGCGAGCATCAACGCCTTTCGCTTTTCGTAGTTCAAAAAATAAAGCTTCAAATGTTTCCGGTTCCTTACGCATTGCGCGTAAAACATCCAGACATTGCACATTTCCCGAACCTTCCCAAATTGAATTCAGCGGAGCATCGCGATAGAGCCGAGCCATCGGAGCAGTTTCTACATAACCATTTCCGCCAAGACATTCGAGAGCTTCGGCGACCACTGCGACGGCGCGTTTTGTGATCCAGAATTTTCCAATCGCGGTAGCGATGCGGCTGAAATGTTTTTGCATTTCATCGTTGGCAGATTCATCAAAACTTCTTGCTAATCGAAATGTCAAAGCGGTTGCGGCTTCGGATTCAAGACACAAATCCGCCAGCACATTTTTCATTAATGGTTGATTGATGAGGCGTTCGCCGAAGGCGTAGCGATAGTTGGCGTGATGTATGGCTTCGGCCACAGCGCGGCGCATCGAAGCCGCAGAACCAATCGCGCAATCCAATCTTGTATGCCGCACCATTTCGATAATATTCGCGATGCCGCGACCTTCTTCGCCGATGAGCCGTGCCCAGGCTCCGTGAAATTCGACTTCGCTGGAGGCGTTCGATTTATTGCCGAGCTTGTCCTTTAGTCGTTGGATGTGGAAAGCATTACGTGTCCCGTCAGGTTTCCAGCGCGGCATCAAAAAGCATGACAAGCCTTTTTCCGTTTGCGCGAGGACTAAAAAAGCGTCGCACATTGGAGCCGAGCAAAACCATTTGTGTCCTGTGATGAGATATTCTTCTCCTGGGCCGCGCCGACCGATGGCTGTCGCTCGCGTCGTATTCGCGCGGACATCGCTCCCGCCTTGTCTTTCTGTCATCGCCATCCCAAACAACGCGCCACGTTTTTGAGTTGCCGGAATAAAGCGTGAATCGTAGTCGTTTGACAATGCGCGTGGTTCCCACTCCGCTGCAATTTCAGGTTGAATCCGCAGCGTCGGGATCGCAGAGTACGTCATCGAAATCGGGCAGCCGTGACCTTCATCAATTTGATGGCGCATCAATGTTAATGCGGCTCGCGCGACGTGTCCGCCGGAACTTTTTGTTGTCCACGCCAGCGAATGATTTTGATTTAGCACTGCAATATTCATCAATTCGTGGTATGCCGGATGGAATTCAACTTCGTCAATCCGATGTCCGAAGCGGTCGTGCGTCAACAGCTCTGGGGTGTAACGATTGGCGAGTTCGCCGAGTTTGATGGTCTCGGCGCGTCCTAATAATTCACCAAATTCGTGGGCTATTTCAGAAAGCCAACCTGCGCCTTCGCGTTCGATGGCTTCGCGCAGCGGCGTGTCAGAATCGAATACATTGTAATTTTCGAGCACCGGAACTTGATTCAAAACTTCGTCAGAATTGTGAGTGGCAAATTGTTGAGCGTTCATACTATTCTCGTTCAGAGTTCAAACTTTAGTTTGCCCAACGCCGCGCTTCGCTGGCGTTGACACGCTGAAGCGTGAACTCTGACATTAATTAAGTGCTGAAATTCTCACCGCAACGTGCTTGTGCCACGGGGTTCCTGCCACCGCATCGCAATCCTCGGCGGCGGTTAATTCGTTAATTGTCGCGCCTGATAATTGTCGTGTTCCGTCCGCATTTGGATGTTCCATGCCGTAGCCGTGTGGCAACGTGACGACCCCGCGCAGTGTCGTATCATTCCATTCTATGCGCGTGATCACAGCGCCTCGTTTCGATTCGCATTTCGCTAAAGCTCCATTGGAAAGTCCCAGCACGGCGGCGTCTTCAGGATGAATTCTGAGTGCGCCATCGGGATCATCTCTGCGCCAGGCCGGATCACGATAGATCGTATTGGCGTTATACGAACGCCTCTCCCCGGCCATTAAAACAAAGGGAAATTCAGGGGAATGATGACCGGGCGCTTGTTTTAATTCACGCAATGCCGCCAACATTTCTGGAATTTCGAGGTGTATCAAGCCATCTTTGTGACGAATAAAATTCCAAGTGTCGTCGTATTCGCTAACGCTGAAAATCATCCCGGAATGTTCGTTAATGATGGCGTTAAATAAATTTTCACCTAGCGCGAAGCCTTCGCCTGCGTGTCCGGCACGGCGCACAGCGTCAGGATTTTTCGAAGCGAATTGATGCGCCGTAGCCCATAAATAGGCGGCTGCGGAAGCTCCATGCGGCATAGTTGCACCAAGTGTTTCGTACAAAATTATCGGGGCGAAATCCGCAAGTTCAGGCTGTTGTTGGAGAAATTTTTGAAAGGCACCGGCGAAGAATATTCGTCCTTTTTGCGCGGCAGATTTTAATTCTGAAAAATCTTCCGGCAACGCTCCCATCGCGTGAATAAGCAGTGTATAAATTTCCGGTTCGCTGAGCGTTCCTGGTAATGGATCGAAAATAGGCCGTCGCAAATGAAAAGCATTCGTTGGAAATTCCGAATTGAAAAACGTCGCTTCCCATTTTTCATATTGCGAGGAAGCGGGCAACACGTAATGCGCCATCCGCGCCGTTTCAGTCATCGCGACATCAACGACGACCAATAAATCCAACGTAGAAAAAGCTTCGCGGTAAGCGTTCGTGTCCGGCATTGTCACCATCGGATTTGCGCTGTCAACGAATAATCCGCGAATCCGGCTGGGATGATCGTTAACGATTTCAGCTGGTAAAATATTCGGCGGGAGCAAATTTGTGATGAAAGGGAACCCCATCACACTGGAGCGTTTTTGTTGTTCGCCTTCCGGTGAATGTCCAATGATCGGAACCAGTGAAGTATGAAAACTGTTTGCGCCGGGTTTGCCGAAATTTCCAGTGAGCAAATACAGCAAAGCCCGTAAATATTGATTGAGCGTGCTATTGAGCGTTTGTTCGATGCCCAGATCGGTGCGCACCGCACAGGGCTTCGCATTTGAAATCCAGTTCGCCGCGAGGGAAATATCCTCCATCAAAATTCCGCTTCGTGCGGCGTATTCTTCAACCGACACGTCGAGCAATGCGGTTCTCACCGCTTCAAATCCAGTGGTTCGTTGCGCTAAAAATTGCTGATCTTCTTCACCTTCGCGGACAATCACAGCGAGAATTGCGGCGAGTAGGAAAGCATCAGTTCCGGGCTTCACTTTCAGATGCAAATCCGCCAACTCTGCAGTTTCCGTGCGGCGCGGATCAATGACGATCATTTTACGATTTGCGTCTTTGTGAATTTCTTTCAGTGTCACCCGGGCATTGCGAATGCCGTGCGATTGCCACGGATTTGTGCCGATGAAGACCACGACTTCGGCATTCTCTACGTCTTCGGTCGGATGGCAATTCTGGCGACCATACAAGCGACCATCAACCCAGAATCCACCTGTTTTTTCCTGCGCGAGTGCGCTGTAATAATTGCGCGTCCCCATCGCCGTTCTCATCGCTTTTCCATACGGCCCCGCAAGATGATTCCCCTGCCCGCCACCGCCGAAATACGCCAGACTTTCACTGCCAAATGTATCGCGTAAAATCACCAGCTTGGCGGCAATTTCACTGATCGCGGTATCCCAGGAAATTTTTTCAAATGAACCGTCTGCACGTCGTCGGAGCGGGGATGATAAGCGATCAGTATGATTCTGATAGTAATTTAACCGTTGCGCTTTCTGGCATAGGTAGCCCTTCGACATCGGATGTTTTTTGTCGCCGCGAACGCGAAGGATTTCGTGTTCTTTGATTTCAACTTCGATGCCGCAATTGAGGCTGCACAGAATGCAAGCGGTTGGTTTCCATTGCTTAAGTTCGTTACTCATACATCACCTTTTGGAGAGGTCAGTTTATGGTTGCTTGACAAGCATGAGATCCGACTTTACTGTCCCAGAGTATGATATAACTGTCAATTCGATGTAGCGCAAACTTTCCAGTTTGCGTTTTCAGCGAGAAGAAAATTGGTTGAAAAATTCGGCTTGACACTTCTTGATTTTTCCCAAAATTCTTGTGCATTACTTAGCGCGAACTAACAGTTCACGCCACAATTTGAGGAATCCAAAATGAAATATCGAATTTATGCTTTGCTGATTGGGCTGAGCATGTCCTTCAGCTTACAAGCAGCCGAAACAAAACGTGCTGTTGTCATCTACGATGATAAGGCGACGGAAGTGAAAGCTTCCCTCGCGCCTTCAAACAAGCCGGATGATTTATGGATCACGCTGGCGGATTTAAAAACTTCGACCGGATTTGAAAATAAGCCACAAGGCGTGTGTCGCGAAGAGCTATGTTTTCCGCTCCCGAAAAAACGTCGCGCTGAATTTCTTAAACCAGAAGGGAAATTGACGTGGTTCAATTTGACAGAGTTTGCGCGTTTGGCGAAACAGCCCGTGGCCCGCGACGTGGAACTTTCGACGTGGTATTTCGGCGTGCGATCTGACATCCAGAATACGTACACTACAAATTTTATGGCTCCCGATTTTACCTTACCGGACAAAGACGGAAAGATGCATTCGCTCAAGGATTTTCGCGGGAAAAAAGTATTGATCGTGACCTGGGCTTCGTGGTGAGGATGCCGCGCAGATCTGTCCGGGTGGCAGAAACATTACTCAGCATTGAAGAATCAGAATTTTGAAATCATCTCAGTCGCGCAGGACACCGGCGGCGTTAAAGACGCTGGCAAGTGGATTGAAGCAGGGAAAGTTGAATACACGACTTTGATTGATAAGGAACATTTAATTACCAAACTCTACAACATGGTCAACGTGCCAACAGCAGTTTGGATCAATGAAAAAGGGCGGATCGTACGTCCGAACGAAGTCGGGTATTCCAGCAACGCCGGAATGAGCATCACGAAAGTTGATACCACAAATTACATCAACGGACTTTATGATTGGGTCAAGCTTGGAGAGAAAAGCGTTTACGCGATGTCCGAAACTGAGCTCCGCGAACGACTGACGCCGCAAAACCCCGAATGGGCGATGGCAGCGGCAGAATTCAGTTTGGCGCAATATTTTCATCTTGGTGGAAACGCGCAAGCAGCGATTCCGCATTACAAGGAAGCGCAACGACTGAACCCTGAAAACTGGAATTTCAAACGACAGGCATGGATGTTAACGAGTGCAGAAAAAGAGTATGGAACCACCTTTACGAAGGAAGTGCAGAAGCTGAACGGGAAGCCGTATTATGTGCCATTGAAGTTACTGGAAATTAAGAAGTAAAAAATGTCAAAGTATAAACTTTAGTTTGCCAACGTCGAGCTTCTCTGGAGTTGGCAAACTAAAGTGTGAACCATAAGTAGGATACTGTTAACTCTGATCTGTTTTTTTATTCAGATTTAATTGCGTTTTAAGCCATTTTCGAAAAGTCCGCAGTGCCGCGCTTTGACTTTCGGTCTTGCTCCGTTCCAATGTTTGGGTTAACACCTCGCTGGTCAAAAAGGGAAATGACTTGCTGTTTGGCGATTCTCTATATCCAGTATCACCAAGTAAAAATATTCGAAGACTCTTTTCGTTATAGAGCCAGACTTCGGGAACTTGCATTGCTTCGTAGATAGGCAGTTTGCGAATGGAAGGGCTGGTAATGTCAACCTCGGCAGCAATGTCGGGAGGTGGATCAATATTCAAATCAATGCGTCGCTTTCCGATGATGCTCATGGCGTTGGCAACGTAAAAACAGGTATCAGGCTCGGCACCCTTATTTAGCCATTCTTCTGTAAAAGTCGTCGAACCGAGGCTTTGGACATCAATTTCCATCTCATAAGAAATCAACCTTACCATGTCAGAAAGTAAGTGTTTGTACTGTTCGTGTTTCGCTAACGGACTCATAATTTCCAGGCATCCTCCATCGAAAGTAACTCGCTTTCCCGGCCACTCTGTTAACTCGTCAGTCAGTTGTTTGTAATCACTCCACGAAATATTTTGATAGAAAAGTGATTCGCCCGGCGCAAGTTTTTCAACGGAATTTTTAATCACTTCAGATTGATTTAGCGTTAAGGTTGTCATACTTCAATACCTCAAAAAATTCATGTCTATCCAGTGTTGCCAATACAATCTTATCTGATGTTTATCAACGAAGCTACTCAAATTAACGAGAGATAACTGGCGTCCCCAGACTCTGCGCGACCCTGGGTTGATCCAATACCCAGCGGCGAATAATTTGATAGCCGCGTTCGCTGGGAGCATATCTCCTCCCGCCCTGATGTCCATCTTCTTTTCCGGTTTGCACGTTCAGCGGCTTGCGCAAAACCTTACTGGTTTCGATGTCAGCTAAATTTACGCGCTGTTGCAACAACAGATAATTTTTTAGCATTTTCGTCATCGTCCAATAATTATTTCCGTCCGGTGCTTCGAGTTCCATCGAAGGGACGCGACCCGCTACGCCGTGGCATTTCATACAGGACATTTCATCCATGCGTTGATTGCGATTGAGTTCGGGTGCGACGTGATCATTGAAATATTTAAAATTTGTGACGAAAGCTTCAGGCAAATTCGGTTCACCTTTGCTGTCTCTGAGGGCAGCAGCTAACGGTTCTTTCTTCACGGCTTCACGCAAATCATTCATCCACATTTCGGGATCACTGTTACGCAGAGCGTTGCGAATTGCTCCGTTATTTTCCGTCTTGAGAAATTCCTGCCAGGCTTTTTGGACTTCGGGAATTTCTCGTAAAGCGGTCAAATTCGCTAAGCGAAAAGCGATATTGCGGCTCATCACCGGAACTTCAGGTTTGAGCATTTGCAGGTAGAGTTCAACGGCGCGTGATCGTGCGGAAGCAATGTTGGCAGGCGTTGCAGCGGGTTTCGCTCCAACTTCAGGTACGCCGTTGCCGTATTCCGTGACCCACGCGACGCTCGGCAACCAGAAATGTGAAGTGAGCGGATTCTTTGAAGTGTTCGGAATGAGTTTCAATAAAACATCAGTATGCAAATCTGGATTCGATGCAAGCATGCTGCCCATTCGATCTGAGATGTACCAATCCGCATTTTGCAGTCCCATCGGTTTTACTGCATCAGCGGCAGCTTGCAAGGTCGCAGCAAGTTCGGCTGCGGTTGGCTCTTTCGATTGTTTGGGAATCAGCAATGAATATAGTAATTCCTGTTGCTCGACAGTTTTCGGGACGCTCCAATGTGCGCGACTGAATAATCGCAGTACAGGCTGCGCCAGTATTTGCCGACGATCATAATCCTGTGCGCCGCGCAAAATTTGTTCGACTAATGGTTCGACTTTTTCCTGTGTGGCAGGGAGCGTGACCGTACTCGGATCGGAAACTGCCGCCGCTGCAATATTGCGTAAAACTTCTGGCCCCTGCGTCGAAAAATCTATGATGCGGTCTTGCAACGGTTTGAATGCGACGTTCGCGGAACCTTCCAAAATCAAGCGTAGATCCGCCAGATTATTTTTCTCTGTGCGATTCCATAAGTAGTTTGCGGCTTTGCCCATCAGCTCCGTGCTGCCGGGTTGGATGTAGCCCATCTGCCCGGGGCCGCCATCGCCGCCGGAAGTGTTGTAGTACGTCGCACCGATGTTGACGATTCTTCGCGCCAATAAATCCTTCGTCGGTGCAGGCAAATTTGCATCATCCAGCTTCGCTTCCAACGCATTGAAAAGAGGAGTCAATTCTTTGTATTGATGCTCTTCGCTGCCATTGGCTTTATGCCCCGTAGCGATAAATAAAGCGTGACTCTGATAGCGAAACGCATTTTCGACCAAAGCATTTTTTTCCGGCGAAAGCAGTTTTGAAGTCCACGCCTGATTGATCGCTTCTCGTGTGGTTGGATTCCAAACCCACCATTGCCACGCAGCTTTCGAAGCCCAGGCGCGAACCCCTGGGGCCGCATCATCATTCAGCGCTTTCGTTAATAAAGCCGTCAATTGTTGATGATTGAAATTCGGCGTCGGCATTACGGTGTCAGCTCTCATTCCCAAAGCTTTCATTACGCTTTCACGCGTGATGTCATTGCCGGAATTGTAGGCCGCGAACACGGCATCGAAACCGACATCATCGAGCAAAGTTTGTTCCATTGCCCAGCTGGCGGCATCGCGAACCATTTTGACGGAATCGCCCATCAATTTTACTAAAGCTGGGACTCCGTTTTTGGTGTGAACGGCGCCTAGCGAAATCGCACACCAACGCCTCACATGCGCGTTTGAATGCGAAGCCGAATGAATCATCAAATCTACAAATGAAGATTCATCCGTCTGTGAAAGCTTGCGAACGCGAGCGACAGCTGATGACAACGATTCGCCCTTTTTCGCAGTAAAATCTGTTCGATTAAATTTGACGGGAGTGTTCGGATAGAGCCGCGACAGAGCGTGCAACGAATACGCCGTCGTCACAAATCCCGTCAAGGCATTTTTGTTCCAGCGTCCGTGTGGATATTGCATTTTGAGCAATGCCTGTACCCCTCGCACCACGTTCGGATCATCTTTGTCGTGACCTAAAGCCTGAAACGCGATCAACGCGAGAGCCGTTGGCGCAGGATCATTTTCACCATTCGTTTTCCATTTTTCGCCTTCAGCTTTTCTCGGGTCAAAGCCCCAACTTCCATCGGGATTTTGAATCGCTCGAAGTCGCGCTTCGTCTTTTGTGAGCTGTTCCTGAATGCGAGCTATGAGCTGTGCAGCTTGATCAGAATTTTTCAATTGATAAGAAGGGAAACGAGCGGGCGGCGGCACTTTTGGTTTTGTATCATTCGGATCGGGTTTGACTTCAGGTGGCGGTGGAGGCTCAGCCGGTAACGTTTTTTGTGTGGCTTGAGCGCGTAAATTTTGCGCTACATAATCCTGCGGGAAAAAACGTTTGAAAAATTCTATCCGGTGCGACATGTCGTCGCTGTAACGCGGAACGACGCTCAACATTTTTTCCGCTTTTTCCTCAAGCGCAGCTAAATATCTTGGATGCCCCGTACGATCCCACGCCGTCCGCAAAATTTCTCCGGCGTAGTTATATACAACCGATTGCCCGACATTTGATCCCGGCCCTGCCGCATTGATCCCGCTCGGATCAGCCGTTTGCAAAACATGATTTGCCGCACGAAGAGCTTGTGTTGAATGCAGCTTTCGCGCAGGAATAACGCGCTCTGCCGTGCAAACATTATGTCCGGCAACGCGCGTCCCCGCAGGCCCATCGCCTACATCCAATGGCGCGAGGCTCGTGTTATTCGCGGCATCTTTCAGATAATTCGTAGGACGCAACGATTCATACATCATATTCACCATGCGACGGAAGTGCTGAATGTTTTCGGCACGATAACCCATCTGCATCGGCACGGCAGGCCCCCACACGCCGGATTGCGTATGACAGCTCATGCAATGCGTTCCCATCAAATTTCCGGTATCGCGCAGACGACGTTCGACCGAGGCTCCGCGCGGACGATTTGAGAGCCACGAATCTACCTGACCGAGATGATCATACATCCCTTGTCGCACCGCTAAACGCGGATCGGTGTACGGCGCAGGCTTCAGCAAGCGCATTTCAATTTCATAGCCGGGAGCATTGGCTTCGGCGCGTAAAAAATAAGTCCCTCCCGGTTTTAGAAGGCGATTAATCGCAGCGCGATGACCTTCATTTTGTTGGTGTGTCCGCTCATTTTCGTTGCGACCTTCGGTGTATTCCTTGAGAGGCAAAAGCGCAGATTCGAGTGGTTCGAAATTATCAGGAATTTTGCCATCAATGGTGTAGAGACGCAGCTGTGCCGCCAACGTATGATCGGGGATCGCCAAATCACAAGTCAGCAAGCGCGGCTCATTTCCCGTGTAAGTGAACTTAAACCAATCATCGCCGGACTGCCCGACTTTACCGTTGTCGAAATATTCGATGTCGTCAGCGCTGCCTGAAATTCGTAAAACCTGTACGCCGTCTGCATCAGCTTTGTCATTGAAAGAAATATTTTGACCTTGCTCCGGCGTGTCGTTCGGTTCCTGTTCGACGTACATTCCAGTTTGCTGACTGTCTTTCAGCTCAAGCGGATTAATCGAAATATTCAACGGAACGGCTTTGCCCGCAGGCCACGGAGTCTGTTGCGGAAATTTGAAAACATTCGGAGCCGAACCTTCCTCACGCCATCGAGCGCCTTCAAACACAGGCGTTTCATCAACTACAGGAGAAATGTTCAGCGAATATGTTCCAGTCACAGGTGCGCTGTACGTGACAAAAACATCAGGATCAAGCGCATGTAAAACTTTGCGCCAGTTCGCGGTAGGCTTGGTATAGATTCCAAAATCATTCCACTGACGAGTGATCGTTCCGGGTTTAGTCGTTGCAGGCGGGACATCGCCTTTTTCAATCAACTCCCACTGCACCGCAACACGCCCGTGATTGGGCAGAGTCGAAGGGCTTGGCAAGCTCACCGCTACATCAAACGTCTCGCCCTTTTTCAGCTCGACTCGTTTCTCCCAAGCCTTGGAAAATTGCAGGCTCATTTTGAATGGAGTAAGCAAAGTCGGTTGCGTAGATATTTGGTGCACAGCTTCAGCGTGATTACTTAAAATTATCGCGGTAGAAATTCCGAGTACAAACACGATCAGCATCGTGCGCCAGCGTTTGAGATGTAGCATTTTTGCAGGCATAAATCCTCACTTGAGATGAAATTTCATTTGGAGTTTTACTATCACTGACTATCCTAAATCAGTTGGCTTTGAATAAACAAGATCAGCACTACTGGTATGAACCGATAGTTCACGCGAATATGATGATGAGGTTTTTATTGGAAACGATAATTGTGCCTTTGATTCAACTGATGTTATAAAAACCTTTGAGATCAGGAATCCATAAAATTCGGAGGAACGGAAAATGGCGCGAACAATTGAATTAAAACGGCGAGAATTTATTCTTCAATCATCAACTTTTATCGGAGCATCTGCTCTTTTTCCAACCGCAGGCTGGAGCAAAAGCGAATCAGTTAATTTTAACGATGATCCTTTCACTCTTGGCATTGCTTCCGGTGATCCGTGGCCTGATGGCGTAGTGTTATGGACGCGCCTTGCTCCTGATCCGCTAAATGGTGGCGGCATTCCAAATAAAATCGTCCCTGTGAAATGGGAAGTCGCCGCCGATGAACAAATGCAAAAAATTGTCGCTAAAGGTACATCTTTGGCACGCCCTGAAATGGGGCATTCCGTTCACGTTGAAGTCGACGGATTGCAACCTTCGCGGTGGTATTGGTATCGCTTCACCGTTGACGCTGGCTCCAGTCCGGTTGGGCGTACGCGGACGGCTCCCGCGCTGAACGCCAGTAATGATCGCCTTAGTTTTGCGTTTGTTTCCTGTCAGCATTACGAGGTTGGATATTTCACGGCATACAAACATTTGGCGCAGGATGATCTTGATTTGGTCTTGCACCTCGGCGATTACATTTATGAATATGGAATCACCGAAGGCCGTCCACGGAGTCATAACAGCCCGGAAATAAAAACCATCGAAGATTACCGAAATCGGTACGCGCTCTATAAAAGCGATCCGCTATTGCAGCAAGCGCACGCGCAATTTCCCTGGGCGGTGGTTTGGGATGATCACGAAGTCGACAACAACTACGCTGGATTGACGCCTGAAGATAAGCAAACACCAGAAGAATTTGCGCGTCGTCGAGCGATTGGTTATCAAGCGTATTACGAGCACATGCCGCTTCGCCGGACTGTTTTGCAGCGCGGACATAATGTTAGAATTTATCGGCAACTTCCGTATGGGAAGCTGGCAAATTTTACGATGTTGGATACCCGACAATTTCGCAATGATCAACCGTGCGGCGATGGATCGAAGCAGGCTTGTCTTGAATCGTTGGCCCCGAATCGTACAATGCTCGGAGCGGAGCAGGAGCAATGGTTGAAGCGTTTGCTGGTGAATTCTAACACTCGCTGGAACGTTCTCGCGCAGCAGGTGATGATCGGTGCGGTAGACGTCGCTCCCGGCGCGGACAGGTTTTTCCCGATGGATCAATGGAATGGGTATGCTGCGGCGCGTCAACGGTTGCTGGAATTCATTCGTGACCGGAAACCTTCAAATCCAATTGTGCTAACGGGAGACATCCACTCCAATTGGGTGAATGATTTGAAGCCGGAATTTTATCAAGAAAATTCACCCGTCGTAGCCACCGAATTCGTAGGAACCTCTATCACCAGCGGCGGCGATGGTTCCGATGTTCGCCCGACTACCGCTTCTGTATTATCAGAAAATCCACACATCAAATTTTTCAATGGGCAACGCGGTTATGTGCGTTGTTCAGTGACGCCGCAACGCTGGCAAACGGATTTTCGCGTAGTGGAGAATGTGAGTAAGACGGATGCTTCGATTTCTACTCGTGCTTCGTTTGTGGTGGAGAGTGGGAAGGCGGGAGCTGCTCGGGCTTAAAGAGCATGGAGTACAAGCTTCAGCTTGGTTTTACAGTACGTTACCGTAAAACCTAAATAATACTTGAACTCCACGCTCCTCTTTGCCTGTGGTAAACTCAACCATTAAGTGGTTTGAATTAGAAATTTTATCACAGGGAACCGCCGCAGAAATTGTAGGCTTAAGACCGACAGATTTAATCAATACATTGGCGCGTTTTAAGGTTGCTGTCTGGCAATATAATGAGGAAGAATTTACAGAAGAACTGGAGGAGTAGAGTTGGTGCTTTTAATGGTCAATGGCTTGTTGTTAACTTTTTTATCGCACCAAAGATTTCAAATCAGAGAATTCCGGCCTTGAAACCGCGAAGAAGTTTGAATGCTATCGTCAAATTTCGATCAAAGAATTGAGGTATATTCACACAAGGAAAGCCAATGACCATCTTTAAAAAACTTTCTATAATTGAGCAACTAGAGCAACTTGCTACCTTGAACGAAGAAGTAGTAGCTGAAGACTTAAAGAACCAATTGGAATCGATCGAAGTAGAGTGGGAAGATTCTTTAAAGAAAAAAAACGCAAAGGAAGAATCAGAACAGAGTAATGACAAAACGAGCATCCCAAAAGCGAGCAAAAAAGAGTTGCTACTCTACGATTCAAACCATGAGTTAAAATACCGAGTTAAGGTAAAAGATGGCTGGGAAGAAAAGCGTGAGAAGTGGATAAAGCGTGGCAAGAAACGATGGATAAAGTTCAAACACAACGTTTTAAAGTTTTCATGGAAAAAGCGTTTGAGCGTTTATGAAGTGCCTAGCAGACATTATTCTACGACAGAAATTCAAACACTTGCCAAGGCGCACGTGTTGCCGTCTATTGATAACAATCATAAAGAGCTTCTCACCAAGTTATACAACGAAATCTGTAGTAGCTGGCGACAACTCACAGAAGTACGATTTAAGTTGCTGGGTCTAGTACCTGTCGTATCTGCCACAATTTTAATTAGTTTGTTTTCACGTGAAGAACGAGGCAAAGGTCTGACCGAAGCAGCCAAAACGATCGTTGCTGTATTCGGACTTATTGTTACCCTATCAATTTATATCTACGAGAAAAGGAATTCAGAATTATATGACGACTTGATTAGCCGTGGTCGTAAGATCGAGAAAGAATTGGGTATTGAAACTGGGCAATTCTTAGGACGTCTCGAACCGTCAAGGAAAACGTTTTTATTTTTTAAGGTTCAACATGGTACGGCAATTTCTGGTATTTATTCGGCTTGCCTCTTCGCTTGGATCATTGCATTGATTTATCTCTGGCGCTGCACTTTGGCTGGGTGGCAGCCGCTAAGTTTTTTGTGTAATTGAGGAATATTAAATTGATAACTGTTCGCCTGTTTAGCAGCGAGCAAAGGAGTAATGATTAGCTGTGACAAAGTATTCAAGTATTTTTTCAACCCTACAAAATTTATTACAAGAACGCATCGTCATCATAGACGGCGCGATGGGGACAATGATTCAAAAGCACAAGCTCGAAGAAAGCGATTATCGCGGCGAGCAATTTAAGGATTGGCCCTCTGACATCAAAGGTAATAACGATCTGCTTTCGATTACGCAGCCTCACATTATTGAGGAAATTCATTCTCAGTATTTACAGGCAGGCGCGGAAATTATTGAGACGAATACATTCAATTCTCAATCCGTCACACTGGCGGATTATGGGATGGCGCATCTGGCGTACGATTTCAATTTTGCTGCCGCCAACGTCGCACGCTCTGCTGTCGACAAATTCCTGGCCGAAAACCCTGATCGTATAGCCTTCGTCGCTGGTGCGCTGGGGCCAACAAATAAAACGGCTTCGCTCTCACCTGATGTGAATAATCCGGCGTTTCGTTCGGTGTCTTATGATGAATTAGTTGATTCATATTACGAGCAAGCGAAGGCTTTGGTTGACGGTGGTTCAGATATTTTAATCATCGAAACGGTGTTTGATTCGTTGAATTCAAAGGCTGCGCTTTTCGCCGTCCAGAAATTTTATCAAGACCTCGGATATTCTTTGCCGTTGATGCTGTCGTTCACGATTACGGATTTGAGCGGACGCACTTTGTCGGGGCAACAGGTCGAAGCTTATTTCAATTCCGTCAGCCATGCGCCGCTTTTATCTATCGGCATCAACTGTGCGCTCGGCCCCAAAGAAATGCGACCATACATCGAAGAGCTTTCCACGATTGCGCCAATCTATGTAAGCGCATACCCGAACGCGGGGTTGCCGAATCCGTTGCTGCCGACGGGTTTTCCTGAGACTGCTGAAACGTTGGCGCCGCAGCTGGGAGAATGGGCGGAACGCGGGTTTCTGAATTTTGTCGGCGGTTGCTGCGGGACTACGCCGGATCACATCAGGGAAATTGCGAAAGCGGTCAAAGATTTTGCGCCGCGTCAGGTCGCTTCGCCAGAGCCATATTTACGTTTGAGCGGGCTTGAGGCGTTGACGGTTCGCCCTGAAACGAATTTCGTTAATATCGGCGAACGAACGAACGTGACAGGCTCGCCGAAATTTTCAAAGCTGATTTTAAATGGTCAATACGAGGAAGCCTTAGCCGTCGCGCGGCAGCAAGTTGAGAACGGCGCACAGATGATTGACGTCAATATGGACGAAGGAATGCTTGATTCAGAAAAGGCCATGGCGCATTTTCTGAACCTGATCGCTTCGGAGCCAGACATCGCCCGCGTGCCCGTGGTTATTGACTCTTCTAAGTGGTCGGTCATCGAAGAAGGGCTGAAAAGAGTTCAAGGAAAATCCGTCGTCAATTCGATTTCGCTGAAAGAAGGCGAAGAGAAATTCCTAGAATCCGCGAAGCTCATTCGAAGATACGGCGCAGCAGTCATCGTGATGGCGTTTGATGAAAAAGGACAGGCGGACAATTACGAACGTCGTGTTGAAATTTGTACACGTGCCTATAATTTGCTTGTCAACGAAGTCGGATTTCCGCCGCAGGATATTATCTTCGATCCGAACATTTTGACCGTCGCGACAGGGATGGAAGAGCACAACAACTACGCCGTAGATTTCATCGAAGCGACGCGTTGGATCAAGCGAAATTTGCCCGGCGCAAAAGTCAGCGGCGGCGTTAGCAACATATCGTTTTCGTTTCGCGGTAACAACGCCGTGCGCGAAGCGATGCACTCCGCGTTCCTCTACCACGCGATCAAAGCGGGAATGGATATGGGCATTGTCAACGCGGGTCAGCTGGCGGTCTACGACGATATTCCTGAAGATTTATTGATTCTCGTCGAAGACGTTTTGCTCAATCGCCGCCCTGATGCAACTGAGCGGTTAGTCACTTTCGCGGACACTGTGAAGCAAGCAGATAAAGCCGAAATCGTAGCCGATGCCTGGCGCGAAGGCACCGTCGAAGAACGGCTCTCACACGCGCTAGTCAAAGGCATCGTAGACTTCATTGATGAAGACACAGAGGAAGCGCGGCAGAAATCCGCCAGACCGCTCAACGTCATCGAAGGCCCGTTAATGGCGGGTATGAACGTCGTTGGAGATTTGTTCGGAGCCGGGAAAATGTTCCTCCCGCAAGTCGTCAAATCCGCTCGCGTGATGAAAAAAGCTGTGGCGTATTTGATGCCTTATATGGAGGCTGAAAAACTGGCGACCGGCAATCATCAGGCACAGGGAAAAATCCTCATGGCGACTGTCAAAGGCGACGTGCATGACATTGGAAAAAATATTGTCGGCGTAGTCCTGGGCTGCAACAATTACGAAGTCATTGACATGGGCGTGATGGTCGCGTGCGATAAAATTCTTGCCGCCGCGAAGGAGCATAACGTAGACATCATCGGACTGTCAGGATTAATTACGCCTTCGCTTGATGAAATGCAACACGTGGCAAAGGAGATGCAACGACAGGGCTTCACGATCCCGTTAATGATTGGCGGAGCGACGACTTCGCGGGTGCATACTGCCGTGAAAATTGCGCATCATTACGAACCACCAGTGATTCACGTCCTGGATGCTTCACGAGCCGTCGGTGTCGCGAGCAAGCTGATCAGCCAGGATTCACGCGCCGAATTCGCCCTGCAAAATCAGGCGCAGCAAAACAAAGATCGTGAAATATATTTAGCGAATCGTGAACAGAAAAAAGGCATCAGCCTTGAGGCGGCGCGTGCGAATAAAACGCCAATTGATTGGGCTTCGAATGAGATAGCCAAGCCTGAATTCTTAGGCGTGAAATCATTTGAGGATTTTCCGTTGGAGCAGATTGCTCCGTACATTGATTGGACTCCGTTTTTCAATACGTGGGAGCTGGCGGGAAGTTATCCGAAAATTCTGAAGGATGAAATTGTCGGCGAACAGGCGACGAAATTATTTGAAGACGCGAAAGAATTGCTGGCACAAATCATCAAAGATAAATCTTTGCGAGCGCGTGCCGTGTACGGATTTTTCCCCGCGAATTCAGTTGGTGATGACATTGAACTTTACACCGATGAGACGCGGACGAAAGTGTTGACGACGCTCTGCACGCTACGTCAACAACAGGAAAAACGTACTGGACAATTTAATCAAGCCTTGTCCGATTTTATCGCACCGAAAGACAGCGGAAAGCCTGATTATATTGGCGCTTTCGCCGTTACTGCCGGAATTGGTGTGGACGAATTAGTCGCGAAATTCAAAGCCGATCACGACGACTATAATGCAATCATGACGCAGGCTTTAGGAGATCGTTTAGCCGAAGCCTTTGCCGAATTGATGCACAAAAAAGCGAGAGAAATTTTCGGCTACGGCCAAGCTGAAAATATTTCCGTCGAAGAATTAATCAAAGAAAAATATCGCGGCATTCGCCCCGCCCCCGGCTACCCCGCGTGTCCCGATCACACAGAGAAAAGAAAACTTTTCGATCTGCTCCAGGCCGAAGAACGTGCTGGAATTACTCTGACCGAAAGCTTTGCGATGCATCCGGCAAGTTCCGTCAGCGGATGGTATTTCGCACATCCTGAATCGAAATATTTCGCGGTGGGCAGAATCGAAAAAGATCAGGTGGAAGAGTATGCCGAGCGGAAGGGAATTGAAGTGGTGGAAGCAGAGCGGTGGCTTGCGCCGAATTTAAATTATTGAACGGAGTCGTATTCATGAAAACAAAATTGAAGGTTGTTATTGTTTTATTTTTCACGCTCTTTTCTGCTCAATTGCAGGCGCAATCTGAAATTACATGGAAAGAATACAATTCAGAAAAAGGGAAATTCTCTATACTTCTGCCTGGTGAACCGAAGTTGGGGTATCGTCCAATTGGCGCCGATTCAGATTCTTCGATAACCCAAGTTGCAAACATAATAATTGCTCAAAAGGCTTGGGAAGTCGACTACTTTGACTTGTCGCGACCCAACAGTAGCGAAGCAGAATTGAAGCAACTTTTTGATCAAACCAGGGATCGAATTTTGAAAATGTATTCGAGTGAATTAAAGGAAGAGGTAAATTTAAATACCGCCAAATTTCCAACTAGAGAATTTCGTACCAAGCCCGACAACCGAGATCGCGTTTTCATTTGCAGGTTAGTATTAGTTGGACAGCGAGTGTTTGAAGTCTGGACATTAACCGAAAGAAAATTCATTAGTTCAGGTGACATTCCAAAGTATTTCGATTCATTCAAGCCTGTGCCACTGACAGCTGAAGAAATAAGAGTTGCAGCTCAGAACGAGAAGGAATTTATCGCTAAAGCTCCACCAATGAAGCAACGGGTTTCAAGTGGAGTTTTGCTCGGAAAGGCGATAAAAAAAGTACAACCTGAAAGTCCTAAGGAGGGCGGGATTTCTGGAACTGTCCAAGTTGAAATTGCCATCTCTGAAGAAGGAAAAGTTGTAAAAGCGGAAGCTCTTAACGGACCTCCTCTGCTCAGACCATTAGCCGAAGCAGCGGCTATGCAATGGCTTTTTCCAATAACGACAATGTCTGGTCATCCAATCATAGTGTTAGGAATTCTTCCATTTGAATTTAAGCGAAGGTGAAATTCAAATAGCATTTCCTGAATCAAGATATTTTACAGTCCGTAAAGCTTTTTATGTAACTGAAGTCGAACGCTGGCTTGCCCCAAATCTGAATTATTAATGTACCGTAAACGTCCCGTTTGCGGCTCCGAAGGAGCAACAAACGGGACGTTTACGGTACGCTTTTTTTTACTATGTCGAAGTTTGCATTTAAGCAAAATTATCGGCGGAAAATGCCACACATCATCCCGTCAGATTCTACATTTTTTGTGACCTATCGCTTAGCCGGATCAATCCCCAAAAATGTTGTCGCGGAATACAAACAAAAGAAAGAGTGGCTTGAAAACGAAGCGAAAAGGTTTAGTTTGCAGAATGAAAACCAGGATTTGGCTTTATTGGAAGACTGGCAAATACGGTTTTTAAATTTCGAGCGCGAGTGGTTTGTAAGATTCGAAGACCATTTGCATCAGGCGAAAATTGGACCTCATTGGTTACGCGAAAATGCTATTGCAAAGATTATCGCCGATAGCTTTCATCACTTCGACAATGAAAGATATTTCCTCCATGCGTATTGCGTGATGTCGAATCATGTTCACGTAGCCCTCTCCCCATTCGTGTCAAGCTCAAATCTGGTTGAAGAAAAAAACGAAACTGGTCATACGATTTTCACTTCGCCATCGCCGACGCTTGCGAAGATCATGCATTCATTGAAAAGCTTCACTTCCAAAGAAGCGAATAAGGTTTTACGGCGAACAGGTGAATTCTGGGAACACGAAAGCTATGATCATCATGTTCGCAATGAAGAGGAATTCGAGCGGATCATAAAATACATTTTACAAAATCCAGTCAAAGCAAAGCTGGTAGCAAATTGGCAAGATTGGCGTTGGAGCTACTTTTCAAATCAGTAAAAAATCATGTACTACAAACGTCCCGTTTGTAGCTCCTAAAGGAAATCTTGACAAGCTGAAAGTTGAGCTGCAGCCGTGCCGTCTACGGTAGGGTTCTTTAAATATGATGAAGCGCAAAAAAAACTTGTTTGTATCTTCGAATTACAGCTGAGGCGACTTCGCATTCGGAGCTACAAACGGGACGTTTGTTGTACACTTTATTTTACGCGAGGTGGCGATTTATGCGAGTGTTTTGTTTACGGAATCTAGAGCGTATTAAATTTATTTTGTTGTTGATGATCGCTCTTGGAACGTTAGTTCAGGCTCAGCCACCAAAGCCGAAACCCGCCTACAAATTACTGTCCGTGCAGGGCGTCGCCGGATTTTTATATGAAGTGAATAAAATTGCTTCGCAAGGCTACCGAATAAAATTCATCCGCCTCGAAAGACCGCAAGAACCTTCAGAACTTGCCTTCTCCAGAACGCTTATCACCGTAGTGTTTGAATCCAAACCAAAGTCGTTTATATACTCCGCCGCAGTGATTGATGTTGCGAGTGGTATTGATGATTGGCTTTCTTCAGAAGCGCACGAAGGCGCGAAATTGGTGACTGTTTGTGGGTTTTTGCACAGAGCGAAAGATGCAATCTACGAAGGTGAATTCCAAAAGGAAGTCGAAGTTGTGAATTGGACGAATTTGCTTTTGACGGAGCGCGAAGCGGCTCCGCGAGAAGTGAGCACTGAATTTCGCGTTGAAAAATATGTGCGTGAAGCAGCGGGTCAAAAAATATTGGCAGAAGCGGCGCAGAAAGGATTTCATCCAACGAATGCCTTTATCACGATGGAGGCGCGAAAACTTTCTCTTGGAATTAGAGTCCCATTGAAAACAATCGTGCTGGAACGTGGATACGGTACGCAGACTCCAGCACCTATTAAAGATTTAAAGGTTTTGGAGACGCGCAACTTTGGTACGTTAGAGCGAGAAATTAACGACTTGGCAAAAAATGGATGGAGCGTTGATACGCTGTCATCGAATCTTAATCTTGTTTTTCTGACCAAAAAAGATTCAAAAATTCAGCGGAAATATTTGATCAAAAAACTGCCACTGGATGAAAAGAAATTCTTGGTTGCGTTTCGTGCTTCGTTGGATGAAGCAAAGCAAGCAAATCTGCATTATGTCGGGATGGTTGGGGCGAGGATGAACGCCGTTGTTTATTCGAATGAACCAATCGCAAGTCGCTCAAAACCGGAATATAAATTAATTAGTTTTGTCGAGTCGAAAGAAAATCCGCCTGCCTTTGCTGTGTCGCGATTGCGTGAGATGCAAATCATGTTAGATAGTGCGATAGCTGATGGTTTTATGGTGATGGATTTGGTTGTTGCTGAAAATATAAGAATCTTAGTTATGGCTAGTTAGGATTGAATCAAATTTAGCATTTCTGTATTATCGAATTCTGATTCTGGCTATATTAAATTGTTTTTAAGAGGAATAAATTGAGCGCATTACCTAAACAAAAATATACGATTGAAGAATATATCGAACTCGAAAAATCTTCGGAAGTTCGGTATGAATATTTTGACGGTGAAGTGTTCGCGATGTCAGGCAGTAGTCTTGAGCATCTTCGAATTGGTAAAAATATTTCACGCCATCTGGAAAATAAATTAGAATGCAAAAACTGCGAAGCGTTTCCGTTTGATATGCGGGTAAAAGTTCCGGACGCTCTGCCTTATCGTTATCCAGACGTGACAGTTGTATGCGGTAAGCCGATTACAGAAATGTATCAAGGGCTGCCGCGATTGCTGAATCCAATTCTGATGGTTGAAGTCTTATCTGAAAGTACGAAAGATTACGATAAAGACCTAAAATTTCTCGCCTATCAATCCATAGAAACATTTCAAGAATATTTGTTGGTTGCGCAGGATGCGGCGCACGTCACTCGCTACGTTCGGCAGGCGGATAATCAATGGTTGCGTGCGGATTTTATTGGGATGGATTGTGTCGTCGAATTGAAATCGCTCGGCGTGGAATTAACGCTGCAAGAAATTTATCAGGGTGTGGATTTTCCTCCGCCGATTCCAGAGCGTACTCAGCCTGAGAATTAATTTATTGCAAAAATTCTTTACATTTCAAATGCTTATCAAGCATAATCATCTCGCCTCTTTCTCACGAAAAATCCTAACAATGAATTAGCTTCGAACAAATTCTTGGCATAAAGTTATTTGTCAAGGTTGGGGGATGCTATCCGAATGTTAACCACAAACCAGGAGTTTAGAAATGCAAAGACAAGTAGGTAGGAAGTTAAATGATGGTCGATTCTTAAAATTAGTGAAGCATTTGTTTATTTTTATTTTGATGAGTTTTGTAGCTGCGGTCACGGTGATAGCCCAACCGGTTAGCTCCAAAATAGGCTCGGTATTGATCTATAACTTAGTATCATCATCTCCCGCTGACCCCGCGTCGGAAAACACTGTCTTAGATTTAAAAAATAAAAATTTGGTGTCGGCAACTTTTGTCAATTTGTTTTTTATCAATGGGCGTGACGGGAGTATTACTTCACGTAGTTATTGCCTGCCGCCGGCTGGGAAAAGCAATATCTCAGCGTATGAATTAAATCCCGGCGCTAGAGGCTACATTATTGCCGTGGCAGTAGACGGGAGCGGTACGCCAATTAATTTCAATTACCTGGATGGCTCGGCAGACATCAGATTGGCTTCGGGGCATGCTGACACAATTGATGCTGTGAAAATCGAGGCGCTCTCGGCTACTCCCGCTGTGGCAGGCGCGATAACGAATCTGAATTTTGATGATGTGAATTACAGTAAAGTTCCAAGCCAAGTTACAGTTGATCCTGTTTTTAGTCCTGCTGATGGTAATCGAACTTTAATTGCGATCAATCGAATCGGTGGGAGCCTGGTTTCTGGAGTTATCCCGATTGGAGGTATAGGTCTGGTATGGAATAATGCTACACAGCAAGCAGCATCGTTTTCATCCAGTGGATTAGGCCAATATATTCTAATCACCGCAACAAACTCTCCCAGAGTCCCAGGTACTTTAGGAGCACTTATTCCTAGTGGGACTACTGCAAAGTTTGGATTTACCGGAGCCGGAATATCTGGCGCATTTATTCATTTGAATTCTGTCAAGAAAGGCAAGCAGTTAAACTTTGGTGATAATGTCAACGTGGTGACTGTGGCTGCCGCTACTCTGGAAATCCCTGTGATTACGCCTACTTGCCTCCTTAACTAAAAAAGCAAGATTTAAGGCAAGTGCGATTACCGTTCGACACGAAATGCTTTGAGTGTACCGGAAGTAGAGTTTCCTCTGTAGCTTGATGAGGCAGCTGAAAACTTTACTTCCGGTACATATTATTTCCCCTGCATTTTCATTACCAATCTTTCCGCATTCCCGGGATTAATTTTCTTCAGTCGTTCAACTAAAGCCATCGCTTCTGCAATTCGATTTTTGTTGTGATAAATGATTGCCAGTTCGTGCAACGCCTGGACGTTTTCTGGTTTTAGCTTGAGTAATTTTTCTAGAATTTCCAGCGCTTTTTCCCAATCTTCAATGGCTTCGTAGCATGTTGCCAATGCCCACATCGAAGCATCGGCTTTGGGCTTGAATTCCAATACTTTTCGGAAGTGCTGAATGGCTTCGGGGTAGCGTTTCAATTCCTGATACAACATCGCTTGATAAAAATTCTTTTCCATCGAATCGGGTTTTGAATCGTAATATTTTTGGATAACTTTCAATGCTTCTTCGTGATCTTTGCGATGTCCTAACGCGAAACTGTAATACAGTATCACATCAAAATTGTTGGGTTCAATCTTGTATGCCGCGTAGTAATGCGGGAAGGCTTCGTCCTGATTTCCTGAAAAATTGTAGGCGGTGGCTAAGCGATATTGCGCCTGTGCGTTGCCGGGATTTTTGGCAACTTCTGTTTTTAATTCCGTCAGATTTGGAGCGTTTGCGGCAGCCTGCGTGACAGATTTTAGCGTCGACTGTACGTCCTTGTTATTTGGCTCAAGTTCTAAGGCTCGTTTCAAAATAGCGATGCTTTCCTGAAATTGACCTTCGCCAAAAAGGTAGTAGCCGATCGCCTGATGATTCTTGAAATCGTTCGGCGCAAGTGCGAGTACTTTTCGGAATAAATTATAGCCATCCTGTTTTCGTTTTTGCGCGATGTAGACCTCCGCCAACGTGAGATACGAGCGGGTAGCGGCAGGGGCAATTTCGATGGCTTTTTCTAAATGCGGCGCAGCGAGATCAAACTTATTGGCTTTGAAATTCACGTCGCCAAGCTCTTCGTGAGCTTCTAAATGATCAGGAACGTGGAGCAATAAATTTTCGTAGGTTGCAATTAATTCCGGTACGGATTTTAGCGTCCGATAAATTCGAGCAAGTGTGAGCAACGCCTCCGCGCTTAGTTCGCGTTGCTGTTTTAATTCTTCGAGGATGGTTGCGGCGGCGGACAATTTTCTTTGATCTACCAAGACGGCGGCGAGCAGCATTTTTGCTTCGATGAAGTTTGGTTCCAACTCAACCGCTTTTCGCAAATGTTCCTCAGCCAGTGAAAAATTGCGTGCCGCAAAAAATGCGACGCGGGCTTTGAAATATAATTGTTTGGAACTTGGTTGTGCAATTCTGGCAAAGAATTTAGTACTGCGCTCGGGCTGATTTAATTGTTGGTAAAGACGCGTGAGATTTTCTTTCAGATTAGGAATCTCAGGATTTAATTCGTATGTTTGTTCGAACTTGTCCAAGGCCAGAAGGAAATCTTGTTTGACTGCATAAACAATCGCCAGAGAATGAAGAACGTTGGGATTCCACGGATCAAGGTCGTACGCTTTCTTGAAATTTGTCAGCGCATCGTCAATTTTTTTGAGCTGAAAAAACACAATTCCTAAATCTGAGTATGCGTTCGCTGCCTGCGGATTCAAATCAATAGCGCGGTACAATCTGACCAAAGCTTCATCATAATTTTTCGCGTTCATCAATTCTTCAGCTGCGTGAATTTCTTTGGCGTACTCGGCGGAAACTTGCGCGGAAATTGGGATGTAGAATAAACAAATGATGACGAGTGAGGAAACTAAACGAAACATATATTCTCCTGATGGAAATGAAATTCGAGGGCGCTGACAGTATAACTGTTGTAGCGAATTCGGGTGAAGCTTTTCTGCCTCAAATTTTTTCTTGCCAGTTCGATCTGCTATAATTCTTTCGCGGAATAAAATTCCACTTTCAGTTGCTATTCATGTCAACTTCCCTTGGTTGATTTATATACGTCGGGTCAGGTCTTTCCCGATTATTTCCAAATAAGCTGATAAAACTTTCCACTTTGCTGCGTTCCTCTGGCGCAAGTGGGAACATAAATTATTTAAGCAAATCCTACCGAAAGGGGCACATGAAAATAATAACTAACATTTCATATTTACGCGGGGTGACAATCGCAGTTGTCCTGCAATTTATAATTATTCATACGGCACAGGCGATGCCAATGTTTGCGCGTAAGTATCAGGTTTCGTGCGCCACTTGTCACACTTCGCCGCCGAGATTGAATGAAACTGGATTCAGGTTTCGTGCGGCTGGTTTTCGCTGGCCGACTGAGATTGGGAAAAACGAGGAAATACCCTTCAAGTTCACTGATTATTCTTCTGTGCGTTTGCAGGCTCGCTATGATGGCAGTCGCAGTGAAGCGGGAACTACTGTCACTACATCTAATCGTGGTCGTCTGCAAGCTATCGAGCTTTATCCGATGACAGGCGCGTGGGGCAAATATTTTTCGACGAATTTTAAGGCGACGTACGTCCCTGGCGATGATGCGCTGATCGAAAATGCATACGTCAAATTTGTCAAAGGCAATGCGAAAAAAGCCATCTCGGTTCGCGCAGGAATTTTTCATTTGTATGATGGTGTTGGAGCGTCTGATTCTCCGGCGACGATTTCACGTCCGCTGATTCAAAGCGCGGTTTCTAATTTCGATCAATCCACATTTTTTAGAACGTGGGGATTAGATCAATTAGGGGTCGAGATAGGATACGATTATCGTAAGACTTCGTTGCGGGTTTCAATTTTGAATGGAGTGTCATTGCATCGTCGAAAGGGCGTCCTGCGGGCGTATGGAGATCAAGGCGAACCGTTGACGCGGAGTGCCGCTCTGCCTACGAATTCAAGGCCTGACTATCAGGTCTACGTCAATCAGTTATTACCAAAAGCGAAAGGCAGCGTCGCGTTTCATTATTACCACGGCAACATCGTACTCCCCGCCGCTGCGCCGCTCGGCTCATTTGAGAATAGTTTTCATCGGGTAGCCGGGTATGGAAATTACTTCGTCGGCAAGCGATTGCAATTGTATTCAGGATTTCAGTACGGACGTGACCGCCGCGTGGCAAGTGCGCCTTTTGCGAGTCGTGGGTTATTTGTGGAAGCGGCAACTCCGATCACCGCGTTGTCATCGCTCGGCGTGCGTTATGATTGGTTTGATCCGGCAGCAGGGAAGGCGCGCAATGAGGTGCAGGGGGTGACGGCGTATGGCAATCTTTGGTTCAAGAGTCAGTTCCGAGTAGTGGCTGAATATCAGCGCCGTCAGACACTCAGAGGTACGCTGGCAAATCAGCAGGACAATGCGTTTCAGATGCGGCTGATTTTTATCAAATAGATTGGACTGTCTTACTTTTGGTGGACAGAGCATCAGCAACCACTTAATCGCGGAAAATTTGTGAAGGCGTAATGTTCAGAAAATCCAATCCGGGCGAAGGTAGTTTTTTTCGACCTTTGTATTGAGTTTGTTGCGTATATTTACCATCTTTGGGAGCTAGATAAACCCAGACGCTTTCATCGCGGCGATCAATCACCCAATACGTTGGGACTTCCAGCGAAGCGTAAACACCAGGCTTACGGATGAGGTCGCGATCAATTTCGCGTTTACTTGAAGTCGAAATTACTTCAACAATCAGGAGCGCAGGTGGACGGCGGTCTGTGCGTAAATAATCAGCAAAACATACAGAAGCATCAGGGCAAACGTGATCTGGCCCTTTAATTTCTTTTTGAACCCAGGTTTCTTTTAATTCAGTTGGCACAGCGTACCACGTACTTGAGCCGGAAATTTGACAGCCCAGCGCCATGATTTCCCGATAAAAAGGGATCAATAAATTTTCGATCCGAAGTGTTCGTTCAATGTGAAAATTATCCGGGGGCGGGGTCATTATAATTTCTCCGTTGATTAACTCCATACGGTCATCAGGCAAGGTTTGAGCGACTTTCTGGAATTCTTCGAGCGTTAAGCGGCGAACGAGATTTTTCTTTTGACTGGTTTTGATTTCAGGCAATTTTACTGAGCTTGGGAAATTTTTGATTGCTGTGATCATAGAAACTCTTTAGGAGATGGCGAGGTGTAAAAACGGATCAAGTAGTTTGATCTCACTAATCCAGGCAAAATCTTTAACATTTCTTGTGACGAGCGTGATGTCGTGAACAATTGATGTAGCCGCAATTAATGAATCGCCTAATGATATTTTTTTGATTTGTCTCAATGCGACCGCTTGATCCAAAATTGTTGATGTGATCTGTAGGATTGGGACAAGTGAAAAGAACTCCTCTAAATCAACTCGGTCTTGCAGAAGCAAATTGTGATAACCCAAAACCTCTACGTAACTAATAGCTGAAACGCACGGGAGTTGCTCGGCGATATACTCACGCAACTGCGTATGGTTAGGCTGAATTGAATAAATAATGATGTTGCTATCAAGCAGCATAAACACCCTTGGTTTATTCGCGTCCGGGCAGATTTCTGTCAGCGCGAATTTCTTGTTGCCAGGCTACCGGATCGGAAATGATAGATAGGCTGTTACGAGCTGCCATCCGAGACATTACTTGCAACAATTTTTCTTTTTTTGCAGGTCCATCATTAGCATCGATTTCGTCAATAATTGTGACCAATACTGTTAAGGGGCGACCAGAGTTTTGCGGCTCAGGTTCTTCATTAGTCCACTGAAGATGATTATTTTTGAGTATTGCTGAGTACGTTTGTAGCATAACACCTCTCTGAATATTCAATGTAAAGCAATGTATTACGTAGTCATACAATACTATTCTTAGTTGGTGCCGTGCAAGAACTCTTTACTCAGAGATTCTCAATCGTGACAGGCTCAACTTCAGCTGCCAATTCAAATCCAAACACCCTGGAATAAAAATACAATTCTCCATCCAGCGCGCGTTTAATATTCGCCGCTTGTCGGAAGCCATGACCTTCTTCGGCGAAAGTCACATAGGCCACGGGCAAGCCTTTTTTGCGCAGCGCATCCACCATCAATTCAGCCTGATTTGGCGGGACGATTTTGTCTTCCAGTCCTTGAAAGAAAATGACAGGAACGTTCAATTTGTCCGTGTGATGAATTGGGGAACGCTCGTCGTAAAGTTCTTTCGGAACCAATCCAAATGTATAGCGCGATTCGAATTTATGCGTATCATCGTCGAGAGCTTGCAAGTCGCTGACGCCGTAGTGGCTGGCTCCGGCGGAGAAAATATTTTTGAAGGTTAACGCCGCGAGCGTCGTGTATCCGCCTGCGCTGCCGCCTGTGATGCATAAACGTTTGGGATCGGCGAGGCCTTGTTCGACCAAATATTTCGCACCGTTGACGCAATCTTCGACATCCACTACACCCCAATTATTTCGCAGGCGTTCACGGTATTCGCGCCCGTAGCCGGTGCTGCCGCCGTAATTCACATCCAACACGGCAAAGCCGCGACTCGTCCAGTATTGATGGCCGAGACTGAAAATCGGATAGGTTTGTGAAGTGGGGCCGCCGTGAATTTCTACGATGAGCGGCGGCAATTCTCCGTCGGGAGCGACGAAATCTTTATTCGTCGGAGGATAATAAAAAGCGTGGGATGTGGTGGTCGGTTGTTGGTGGTTGGTGTTTGGTAAAGTTGTTGGAAATTCTATGGCTTGGGGGATGGAAATGTAGCCGGGATCAATTTCAAGATCAGTTGATTTTCTGAGTGTTGTAAACTGCCGTGTCTCCAGATCGAATTCAATGACAGCAGCGGATTCTGTGGCGGAGGCGGCGATGAAATATGCTTTGGTCGCAGTTGCGCGAACGCTTGAAATATACGTGAACGAAGACACGATCTTTTCCAACTTCTTCGTTTCTGTATTCAAAATCCCGAGCCGGAAAAATCCTTTTTCAATGTAGGCGCAAATGATGTGCGACTCATCAATGAAGGCATATTGCGATTGACGGAAGACCCAATGCGGGACGCCGAATTCGGCTTCCATTGGGCAGAGTGCTTCGATCTTTCCGTCAACGAAGCGGTACAAATTCCACCATCCTGTGCGATCTGAAACGAAATGTAGAACTCCATTTGGAGACCATTCGGGTTGGCAGATAGATTCGGATTCGTCGCCTGCGATGTGGTGAATATTTGTGAGTAGATTATCTTCGTTAAATTCTCCGACGAATAACTCTGTTGCTTCCCAAGGCATGTTTGGATGGTTCCACTGCAACCAGCAAAGTTCGTTTCCTTTCGGGTTTAGACGTGGTGAAGAATAGAAATCATTTTGTTGAGCCAGAGTTGAAATTTCCCCGTTTTTATTCGTTGGAATTCTTACTAGAGCATTAAGTGCTTCCTTCTCAGAAATGCTGTGATTTTCACACACACTTATGACATCGCCTTGTTCATTTTGGATAAAATCAGAAAAGCGGAATTCATTGTTGTTTGTGACCGAAACCGGAGTCTCATTTTTGAGGGAGTAGTAAATTTGTTGATCTGAAAAATTTACAAAATTAACAAGTTTATTGTGTGCACAATAACTTCCTCCGCCGTATTCGTGTACGCGCGTTCGCGCATTAAATCCTTCCGGAATTGCATCTTCAATTTTCCCGTCTGGAGTCCTTCGCACAATCACATTGCGCCCTTTTTCTGCGGCTCTGCCTTCAATCCAATACACGTCTTCGCCATCGAGTTGAATCTCGCTGAGGCGGATTGCTCCGGCTACGATGAGGTCAGAAGTGATGGGCGATTTCCACGAACCAAAAGATTTTGTTTGTTGCATAAAATTAAAAAATGAGTGAACCGTTCGAAGCAGGCGTAAAGAGTACAAACTTTAGTTTGCTGTTCCGCCGCGCTTCGCTGGCGGAACACACGCTGAAGCGTGAACTCTGTACAAGAACCTTAAGACATTATCTCTTGCGCACGGGAATAATTAAATTAGAAATCAGAACTCCCGCGACTAATGCCATCGCGACTAACAGCATTTTGAAAGCCGTTTCGACGCCGGGGACGACTTGTTTATCCAAGAGGGAAGCAAGGCTGCGAAAGCCTACGCTGCCAGGGACGAGTAATAAAATACCCGGCGCTAACGTTACAGTCGACGGTCGCTGCAATGAATGTGAATAAATTCTGCTCGCGATGCCGACCATTAAGGCGCCGACGAATGGCCCTAGCTCAGGCCCGAAATTGTAAGAACCGACGCGGCTGGAGATAATGGCTACGCCGCTCACTAAAAGTATCCAGATGAAATCCTTCACGTGTGCTGAGAGCAGTATAGACAATGATAACGGGGCGATGAGCAATGCCAGGATTTCTGTCCAGGCAGGCAATTGGATCGGATCGCCAATTTGTGAAGCGCCAAAAATCATCGCGGAAATTTGTTGTCCCAAAGCGACTCCAAAGCCCATCCCGAAAAATACAATCAAGGCACCAATAAAACGCGAAGTCCCGGAAACAAGATTTTGCGTTGTTAATTCTGTCATCGCAATCGTGAGCGAATAGCCCGGCAATAATACGATCAGTCCGGCCAGTGTCACATTTAAGACCGAGAACGGCCCGAATTTAACGGACAACGCGCCAGCCAGAATCGCCGCTGAAAACGCTGCCAGAGGATCAATGATTTTGCCTAGTCCGATATTTTTTTTGGCCCAGATTGAAAGCGCTCCAATCATAAATCCTATGAACGCGGCGGCGAAGATTTCTTTTATGCCACCCCCTAAAAACCGTGAAGCTGCCGCCGAAGTGATGGTATACGCCACGATTGTGACAGGCATTGAATAATCTGAAGCGCGATCAATTTTTTCAAGCTGCGCGGAACCTTCCGTGAGCGTAATTTTATGGTGAATGACATTGGTCAGAACTTGATCGGTGTCGACTAATTTAGCCAGGTTAATTCCACCGGGTTCGATGCGAATCAAATACGTACGTTGGTGTTCAAGTTCGCCGAAGCCGCAATAAATGGAGGTTGTCGCGGCAAAAAATTGCGCCTTTAAATTGAAGCTGGACGCCACCTGTTCAAGTAATTCTTCCAGCCGGTGCGAAGCGTAGCCATATTTATGCAAGGCTTTCCCAAGTTGTAAAATGAAACGAATAGCTTCGTTGTCGGGTGAGTTGTTATGACTTATATCGGAGTTGCTCATTGGAAATTTACTAGAATATTTATGCATGGAATATAAGCATTAGCTCAATGGTATTAAGTTAAGCAATGCGGGAAAGATGTTTTTTCTATTAGCCCAGCCGTTCACGGCTGGGGAGTACGGATAAATTTTCCAACGGTGCTTCAGCGCCCGGAAACAAGGGCTAAAGCCGCAGTGCAAGCCCGATGAATCGGGCTACGAAGTTGATGTTCACTCTTCCCAGCCGTGAACGGCTGGGCTAGTAGAAAAAGTTTTCCTTAACTTAATGCCATTGAGCTTTAGCTTGGTTGTACTTCTCACTACTGACTGTAAAGCCAAGCTAAAACTTGTACTCCATGCTTATATTCCATATCAAGGTTGCTTCCGTTATAATCCTCGCCTATGCAGCTTCACAAATTACAAGAAATCCCGGCAGAGCAAGTGACTGAACTTTTTTCACGGAAATTCTTTTCAGGCGAAAATATTACGATGGCATTTCTGAATTTAAAATCGGGTTGTGTGGTACCGCTCCACCATCACGAGAGCGAGCAATTCAGCTACGTGATTGCCGGAAGTTTTCGATTTCAAATCGGAGGCGAAGAAGTCATTGTGAAATCTGGAGAGTTAGTTCAAATTCCTCCGAATATACCGCATTCAGCCGTTGCTCTGGAAGACACGCAGGGCATAGATGTCTTTAGTCCGACTCGTCAGGATTGGATTGATGGCACTGACAGTTATTTGCGGAAATAAATATTTGATGAATTTATATCTGCTTTTGCGAAAAAGCTCCCATTCGTTATTATCAACACGCAACCAACTACCTGAGAGGCTATGGCATCTCAGCACGTGACAAGCATCCCTGCTTATCATTTTGAGAAGGAGATTCGATGAAGACAAATTTATTTCGACAAAGCATTAATCAAGCACTGACGCTAATTTTAGTGGTGCTACCTGTTTCTTCAATTATGGCTACACCAACCGTGGTACAGACGCAGGTCAAGATTCAGGGTAGTTGTGCGACGCCGCAGCAGGATGTTGAATTGGGGAGAAAAGCGGCTGGCGAAGCAGAACAACAATTTCAAATGTTGAATGATTCCAGGTCACAGGATTATCTGAATCGCTTAGGGCAAAACTTAGCGCAGTACGCACCCGGAGAACGATTCCAATATAGCTTTAAGCTCGTCAATTCTGGCGATATAAACGCTTTTGCTTTACCAGGTGGATTTACATATGTAAATCGCGGAACCATCGAAGCTGCAAAATCTGAATCTGAATTAGCAGGCGTGATGGCGCACGAGATCGCACATGTCGCGCTTCGACACGGGACTGCAAACATGTGCAATGCTCAGAAAACGCAAGGAATTGCTGGAGCTATCGGGGACCTCCTTGGAGGTGGAAAATTAGGCGCAATCGGCGGTATTTTCGCGCAAGTTGGTGCAGGCGCAATGATGATGAGAAATAGTCGTGCCTTCGAATCTGATGCTGATGTTCTCGGCTCACAAATTATGGCGCGTGCCGGATATGATCCAGTTGCAATGGCTGATTTTTTTGAAACTTTAGCCGGTGAATCAAGTCGTGAGCCAGGCAAATTAGAAAAATGGTTCAGCGATCATCCGCAACCAACGGATCGTCGTGATCGAATTCGTAAAGAATCAGCGATGCTCGGCAATCGTGGAAATAGTCGCGAAGTCGGTGGATTTACTGACGTCAAGCGCATGCTGCAAGGCTTGCCTAAAGCTCCGGCGGCGCAGCAACGGCCTTCACAGCAACCACAGCAGGGCGGTCAACAAGGTGGACAGCCTGTCACTGGACGCGTCGCTCCGCCTTCGACTACGTTGAAGGTTTTCACGCAACAGTCAAATTCATACTCAATCGCGTATCCCGATAATTGGCAGCTTGCTCCAAGTAACGCAGGAATTGGCGCGACACTGTATCCCGCCGGTGGAGCTGGACAGGAAGGCATTATTTATGGTGTCTTGATTGATTCCTACAAACCATCGAATCAATCGAATATTGATCCGCGCACGCGTCGTCCGCGCCCTGCATCTTTTGAGAATACAACGAAGCAAGTGATTGATAGTACGTTGCAAGGCAATACGTACTTGAAGGTGATTAGCGGCCCAACCAAATCAAGTAATGTTGGAGGGCGAATTGCCTATTCAACTACGATGGAAGGTCGTTCGCCGATTACTAACAAGAATGAGCGCGCCATCCTGTTCAATATGCAGCTCAATAATGGAGATTCATTGAATGTGATTTTTGTAACTCCTTCTGATGATTTTGGTAATTACCAGAATCTTTTCAGGAAAATGTTGCAGTCAATGAAGATTAATAATTAATCAATTTATGCAGTCACAGGAAAAGCCTGCTGCTTCTGAAAAGGACTTGCAGGCTTTTTTATGTCTAAAATATGAGAGAACGCCAGGGGGGAATTTACCACTGAAAAAATATCTAAAGTTTGCACTATAATTCGTAGATATTTGCTTGACAGTCCATTCCATAAGCTAAATACTTGGTCTAGCCAACAAGATTAGAAAAAACTTACCGTATCCATCAATCACGCCGAACAAGGCGTGCTTAGTTGGCAAGCTTCTGGGATCGAAAATCAGTTTGAAGAATTAGTCACACTACTATGTGATTAATTCTTCACTTCACTTTCTCTGGTTACTAACTTTTAGTAATTAATAAATACTATTTTGCGACACGCTTCCCTCAAGAAGCAGTTTCGTGAATCCCCTTCAGGAGGAACGAATGATCCCTACAAGTTTTTTGAAGAAGTTTGCTTCGTTGCTGATTCTGACTTGCCTGTTTGCTTTTTCCGCATTGGCTCAAACCAGCGGATCATTGAGCGGTACAGTTCAGGATGCGCAAGGCGGAGTACTAGCAGGAGCCAAAGTAATGGTTTCTGATATCACCCGCAACTTTCAACTCGATACAACCACAAATTCCGACGGAACTTTCACTTTTACCACTCTTCAACCGGGGACATATACAGTCACCATTGAAGCTTCAGGGTTTAAGAAGGTCGTCAAAACCGGCATCACGCTGAATGCCGCAGATCGCCAGTCCACCGGTACGATTAAACTTGAGATTGGTCAGATCGGCGACACAGTTCAAATTATTGCTGATTCGGCGCAGTTGCTGATTAAAACCGAGTCCGGCGAACAAGGAACGGCGGTTAATAATCAACAGATTCAGAACCTCGCCATCAACGGCAGAAATTATCTCGACTTGATCAAATTGACTCCAGGTGTAGTCGTGACGTCAGGTTTTGCAACTTCCGGTCCTGGCGGTATTGGTAACGTCAACATCGCAGGTGCGCGTGGCGGCAAAGCGAATCTGACGATTGACGGTACAACAAATATGGACAGCGGTTCGAACGGAACGCAGCATATCGCGCTTTCGCTCGATAACATTGCCGAGTTCAAATTGTTGACTTCAAATTATCAGGCGGAGTACGGACGTTCCGCAGGTGGAGAAATCCAAATCGTGACGAAGAGCGGTACGAGCCAGTTCCACGGAACGGGTTATTATTTCCATCGTCACGAACAGTTCAACGCGAACAGTTTTTTCAATAAAGCGAACGGACGCGTTGGTGATCCAACCACCGGATTTGAGCGCAATCCACGAAATTTTTATCGGTATAATCAACAAGGCTACAACATCGGTGGACCTGTTTTATTACCAAAGAAAATTCTAAAAGATAAACTGTTTTTCTTCTGGTCACAGGAATGGCAACAGCAGTTAGTGCCACAAGCAGCGCGTCAATCGCGCGTCCCCACTGCATTAGAAGCAGCAGGAAATTTCAGCAATACCTTTGACGGTAACGGCGTAAAAATTTATGTTCGTGACCCGTTATTGACCGGAAACTGCAATGCGGCAGATCAGGCAGCTTGTTTCCCTGGAAACATCATTCCGGCAGCTCGAATTAATCCGAATGGAACAGCGATCTTGAAGCTTTTCCGACCGTTTGATAATACCGCTTTAGGTGGTGCGGATAACGGCTTCCGATTTAACCACAATTCACAATTAAGCGTCAGCTATCCTCGCAAAGAAAATAGTATTCGTCTTGATTATAGCTTGACCGAAAGCACACGTGCCTACATTCGTTATACGCGTGATACCGATCAACAGGTGATGCCATACGGTTTAGGATGGACCGGTGGAAACAATCAAATTCCTTTCGATAATTTGATTTTCAAACAAGCACCAGCCTGGAACGGAACATTGAACGTTACTTCGACGCTGTCACCAACCTTGACGAACGAATTTATTTTTGGTTCCAGTCAGAACAACCTGACACTTGATCCAACCAAGAAAGACGCCGCGTCTTACACTGGTATTGGATTAAATTTTGCTTTGCCGTTTTCATATCCGGCAGACCAGTGGTTCAATATCACGTTTGGTGGAATTGCCAATCAAAATTTTGGTGGAACGACAGGTTACAGTCAATTCCCTTACAAAAATTCCAACACGACCTTCGACATATATGACAACGTCAGTAAGGTCTTGGGAGCGCATACAGCAAAGGTTGGTTTTTATTATCAACGTAGCCGCAAGGATCAGGCTGCTGGTAATTCAGCCGCGATCAACTTTAATAACAATGTAAATGATCCGAACAATACGGGTCATCCTTACGCCAATGCGTTACTTGGTAGTTTTAATACCTATAGCCAACCGAACATTGGTATTTTCCAGGGACAATATCGCTCGACCAACGTTGAGTTTTATGCCCAGGACAACTGGAAAGTGACTAGCCGTTTGACGGTTGATTACGGCATGCGCTTCAGCCTGATTTATCCGCAGTATGACAAGCGTCTTCAAGATTACTATTTTGATTCGACCAAATTTGACGCATCGAAAGCAGTACGTCTTTACAGACCGACTTGCGTAGCAGGTACGTTCGCATTAGGTGGATGCTCTGGTGCAAACCAGCGTGCAATTGATCCATCGAATCCAACAACTTTGCTGCCATCTTATTTGGTAGGACGGATTGTGCCTGGATCAGGAGATCCATTTAATGGTCAACAAGGTACCAAAGATGGTTATCTGAAAGGTGGCATTAAGAGTCGTGGCGTTCAATTCGGACCAGCCATCGGGTTTGCTTTTGATGTCTTTGGTAATAAGAAGACGGTTGTTCGTGGTGGTTACCGTTATGCTTATGACCGCGTCCAGGGTAACGAAGTTGCCTTTGCCGCTGTCGGACAGCCACCACTTTACATTAACCCGACTTTCAACTTTGGCAACTTAGCAACGGTCGGAACAGGGACGGGACCATTGGCTCTCGGAACTTCCAGTGTGATCGCAGTTGATCCTTCCGGTAAAATTCCCAGCATCCAAAGCTTTAGCCTACAGGTGCAGCAGGACATCGGAAAGAGCACAGTTGTCAGTGTTGGATATGTTGGTACGCTCGGTCGTCATCAACAGGAATTACTGAACCTGAACTATAGCCCTTACGGTGAACTCTTCACGAAGGCAGCACAAGACCCGTCAAAATTTGCTGGCGGAGTTGTTCCTGATGAAGAACCTGGTCTGGCGCAAATTTATAAAGATGCTGGAGTGAAATTTTCGGGAACGTATGCGCTCGCGGCTGACTTCCTGAAAAAATATCAAGGTTATGGAACTATCGGTTTGCGTACCCTCGGCGGTTCGTCAAACTATCACTCGTTACAGGTTACTGTGACCAAGCGAATTGCGCAGTCACTCAATGTTGGCCTTGCTTATACCTGGTCTAAGGCAATGGGAACGGCGAACTCTTACAGTGATTTCATAAATCCAGTGTGTTCGCGTTGTGCCGATTATCGCCGCTTGGCGTTTGATCGTACACACGTTGCGGTAATCAATTATGACTGGAGAATTCCCGGTCTGAAAAATAATAACTGGTTAGCTAAATCTGTGATCAACGGATGGCAGATCACAGGCATCACGCAGTTCATTTCAGGACAGCCTGAAGATGTCGGTGCTGGTATCAATAACATCAATACCAATCAACGCTTGGGCGGAAGCTGGACAGAAGCCTCACGTGGTTTCTTCACCGGCAATCCAAACCTGAGCAAGACCCTCGATAAATACTTCAACTATGAAAGCATTCGGTTGCCAACGGTGACGCAGGCTCTGGCTGCGAAGGGGGCATTCCCGCGTAACTTCCTGAGCCGTCCTGGTGTCAACAATACCGATCTTTCGTTGTTCAAGAATTTCGAACTCGGAAATGATAGCGCACGTAAAATTCAGTTACGTCTGGAAGCTTTCAACGTCTTCAATCACGCGCAATTCAGTGATATGAATCGTAGTGTGACGTGGAGCAATTTCAATACTTATCTGGCAGATCAACAAGCTTCCTCAACGACAATTTTGAACGTGAGAAATGGCTCCACCGGAGCAACTTCACGTCTCGGCATTGGCGTCGGCGAAGTCAATGGACTGCAAGGTGTAGTTTCAGGTAACCGCGTGATTCAGTTGGCAGTTAAGATTTATTTCTAAATTGAAAATTGAAAAATGTTAGTTACGATAATGGGGGCTGCAATCAGTTTGCAGTCCCCGTTTTTATTCGATCTATATGCTGGTAAAATTGAAATCACAATTTCTTTCGAGGTAAGTCATGTGTCAAATTTTACTTTTTTCACGACAAAAGCTTTCTGGAGTAATTGTGTTGCTCTGTCTCGTGTTTATGATGTCGAGTAACACGCAAGCTCAGCTTGGTGCACCACTTTCTGGAGGTGGATTTGTAGTTTTCGGGCGCGTAAACTTGCCAAACGGTAAGCCTGCTTCAAGAGCCAAAGTTTTATTGGAAATGCCGAATGGGTTGGTTAAAGATACGATTTGTGATGATGGTGGAAATTATGAATTTCGCGCTATCAGCGGAGGTCGTTATCATTTAAAGGCTGTCAATCCGAACGATCCTGAGCAGTACAGCGACCCCGCAGATTCTGACAGCACGCGCGCTTATTCAAATCGAGTTCAGGTAAATATTTATCTGCGTCCACCGCTTCACGCTGGAACGCCAAAGACAAATCCTGGCACAGTTCACTTCAGTGAAGTTGCGCAAAATATTCCTAAGACTGCACGAAAAGCCTATGAACAGGGACTGAAACAACAAAAAGATAATCATGCAGATAAGGCTTTGGTTAGTTTTACGCAAGCCGTGGAAATTTATCCAGACTATTTTCAAGCCTTGACGGAGCGGGCAAATTTATTGATGCAGCAAAATAAATTTGCTGAGGCGGAAACGGATTTTGTCAAAGCGTTGAGGATCAATGAAAAATATTCACCAGCTTTTCGCGGGTTGGGATATTGTCAGATTCAGCAAAAACATTTTGTCGAAGCCTTGAGTAATTTGGAAAAAGCCTACGCGCTTGATCCTGAAATTCCAATGACCTTGTTACTGCTGGGATACGCGAATCTTTCGTTGAATCGCTATGAAGAAGCCAAGCAGTGCCTGCAACAATCCATCAAAATTGGAGGTGAAAGCACAGCGCGCGCGCACGTCTCACTGGCAGAGATTTTTTCACATGAAAAGAAATATAAAGAAGCTGTGGAGGAAATTCGCACTTATCTAAAATTGAAACCATCTGCGCCGGACGCCGCGAATTTGCAAAAGCTCGAAGCCGAATGGAAGGCGAAAGCGCAGTAGTTCGCACCGTAGCGCAATCCAGCCATGGTTGCGACAGGCTTTGGCACAAAGCCTAATCTATGACGCAATCACAACTTAAATGGCCAGCATATATTTTCGTATGCCTAAAGTAATATTAGCGGAAGAGAGAATACGGAACAGACGAAAATAACAGAATAAACGGAAAAAGAATTCCGCTTCCAGGTAAGTTGAGGGTAAAGAACTTCCGTCTGTTCCATTATTTCCGTGTGTTCCGTCATCGCTGCCTTTTCATCGCATAAACACAATTCCATTGACGGTTTCAGAAATGTCATAGATTAGCTTTTTTGCTACGGCAAAAAGCTGTCGCAACAATGGCTGGTTACACTACAATTATTCGCGTTCGTTCCTGCAAGGAATTCTCAGAAAACTAATGATATAATTTCGTATATGTCGCAATTGGCTCTAATTTTATACTTTTTTTTAAACCCATTTTTTGCGCAGGAAGTTCAGCGTCCTGCTGAAATTGTTGCGCAATTTAATCATGCCGTAGAATTACAACAGCAAAATAAATTTTCAGAAGCCGCAAACGAATATCAGAAAATTTTGCAGCGTTCTCCCGGTTACGCCGAAGCGCAGGCGAATTTGGGTGTCGTATTGGCGCGCCTCGGTAAAAATGAGGAAGCAGTTTCGGCCTATGAAGCTGCCTTGAAAATCGCACCGCAATTTACTCCGATCTGGCTGAACATTGGCATTTTACATTATCGTTCCAATCAATTTGAGAAGGCAATTAATGCTTTTGATAAATTTTTGGCTGCGCAGCCAACACATCTTCAGGCGCGACAATTATTAGGGCTATCATTGATTGAAATTGGATATAACACCGCCGCTATTGAACAACTTGAGCAAACTTTGACCGCAGCTCCTAATGATCCGGCAGTCCTGTATGGATTGGGATTGGCACATCTGCGGACGAATAAACCTACACAAAATTTTATCGAAAAACTACTTGCAATTCCTGCCGGAGTTGCCGCTTCGCATCAGCTCGCCGGACTAACAAAACTCGCGAAATTTGAATTTGAAAGCGCGGTCTCAGAATTAAAAGAAGCGCAGAAGATCAATCCTGAATTGTTACGCCTGAATTATTCGCTGGGACTTTGCTATTACAAGCTTGGACTCAATAAAGACGGGCTTGCAGCGTTTGAAGAGGAATACAAGCGAAGCCCGAAAGATTTCACGACAATTTATTATTTAGCCTTGCTACACGAAGCCGAAGGAAGTGTCGAACCAGCGAGAAAATTTATTGATCTGGCGATGGCAATGCAACCGAATTCAATCGAAACCATCACGATCTTAGGAAAAGTTTTATCGCGGCAGGGGAAGAATGAAGAAGCCGCCATTGCGATTGAAAAAGCTGTCACGCAAGACCCGAAAGATTCAATGAAGCGTTATCTACTCGGGAAAATTTACCGTGAACTTGGACGCCGCGAAGATTCCAACCGCGAATTTAATGAAGCACGCAGGCTTAAATCCGAAGAAGCCAAAACCGATCGTGAAAAGTCGGTCAAACCATGAATTCTATTTCAATTTTATTTACCCTGATATTCTTGATTCAAACCATCGCCGCTCCACCCGCTGTGACATTCACAGATGTAGCCAAAGCGTCGGGCATTAATTTCGAAAATCATTCGTCTAAAGAAAAACGCTACATTGTTGAGAGTATGGGCGGAGGAGCGGCATTTTTTGATTTTGATAATGATGGCAAGCTGGATATTTATTTAGTGAATTCCTATACCGTCGAAGCCGCTCAAAAAAAACTTCCACAACCTCCTGCCGCGCTTTATAAAAATCTTGGTAATGGAAAATTTGAAGAGGTGGCAGCCAAGACCGGAGTCGCGAATCCCGGCTGGGCGATGGGCGTTTCCGTTGCCGATTTTGACAACGATGGGTTTGATGATTTGTACGTTACCTGCTTCGGCACGAACAAACTTTATCGAAATAAGGGCGATGGAACTTTTACTGATGTGACGACCAAATCAGGAGTCGGCGACAAGCGATTTTCCACTGGCGCGGCGTGGGGCGATTATGACAAAGACGGGTTCCTCGATTTGTACGTCAGCAATTATGTTGAATTTAATTTGGAAGCCGTACCGGAGTTTGGCAAAGGTGAAATGTGTACTTTTCGCGGGCTTCGCGTGCAGTGCGGGCCGCGCGGATTGCCTGGCGCGGGCGATGTTCTGTATCACAATAACGGCGATGGGACGTTCATTGATGTGACGAAAAAATCCGGAGTTGAAGACAAGAGCGGTTATTACGGTTTGGGCGTGAAATGGACGGATTTTGATGATGATGGTTGGCTCGATATTTTCGTCGCCAACGATGCAACCCCGAATTATGCATACCGTAATAATCACGATGGAACGTTCACGGAAACAGGTTTTGCGCTCGGCGTTGCAGTAGATGAAAACGGAACTGAACAAGGCTGTATGGGCGTTACGATTGGCGATTATGATCGTGACGGGAGGCTGGATTTATTCGTGACCAATTTCGCCGATCAATACAATACGCTGTATCACAAAGGCAAGGACGGATCGTTTACGGATTTTTCGACGGCTTCAAAAACTGCCAATGTAAGTATGCCATTTGTTGGATGGGCGACTCGATTATTTGATTATGACAATGACGGCTGGCTGGATTTATTCGTCGCGAATGGGCACGTCTACCCGCAAATCGAAGGCGCTTTTCCTGGTGGATTTTATGCGCAGCGAAAATTATTTTATAGAAATTTACGCAATGGTACTTTTGAAGAAATCGCTGCAAACTCTGGTGAAGCATTAATGCAAAGACGAGTCTCACGCGGCGCGGCATGGGGAGATTACGACGAAGACGGCGACCTGGATGTCATCGTAAATGAAATTGATGGCGCTCCGATGTTGCTCAGAAATGACGGCGGAAATAAAGCAGGGAATTGGTTGCTGCTGAAATTGCAAGGCACAAAATCGAATCGAAATGCTGTGGGCGCGAAAGTCACTTTGAAGGCTGAAGGATTGACACAGGTACAGGAGATTTATGCCGGAGACAGCTATCTTTCGCATTCGGATTGGCGATTACATTTCGGAATTGGCGCGGCGAAAATCATTGATGAAGTCGAGATCAAATGGCCGAATGGGAAAGTGGAAAAGAAAATGAAAATCCCAGTAAATCAGGTTTTGAAAATCATTGAATAAAAAAATGCAGAAGCCCGCACGCAGTAA
>JAYTCQ010000009.1:0-4527 GCA_043736395.1 Blastocatellia bacterium
ATAGCCAATGCCAGCAGCGATGTGCTTCGCTTCGTCTACGTTGACCGCGGTACCGTTAACAGGCTGCGGAATGCGCAGCTCAGTAATTAATTTTCCAAATCGTTTGCGGTCTTCGGCGAGGTCAATAGATTCCGGCGAAGTGCCGATGATCGGGACTCCGGCTTCATGCAAGCGCATCGCCAAATTCAGCGGAGTCTGTCCGCCGAACTGCACAATCACGCCTTTTGGTTTTTCGAGCTCGACAATATTCATCACGTCTTCGAATGTGAGTGGCTCAAAATATAAGCGGTCGCTGGTGTCGTAATCCGTCGAAACAGTTTCAGGATTACAATTCACCATGATCGTTTCATACCCGTTTTCATTGAGCGCAAACGATGCGTGGCAACAGCAGTAATCAAATTCGATGCCTTGTCCGATGCGATTCGGGCCGGAGCCGAGAATCATGATTTTATCTTTATTGGACGGTGCGGCTTCGCATTCTTCTTCGTAAGTGGAATACAAATACGGTGTATTCGATTCAAATTCCGCGCCGCAAGTGTCGACGCGTTTGTAGACAGGAACGATTTTTAATTCTTTGCGTTTGGCACGAAGTTCGTTTTCATTGCTGCCCAAAAGATCAGCAATTCGCGCATCGGAAAATCCCAATCGTTTTGCCTGACGGAGAAGCGCACGGGGAATTGAATTCAAATCTTCAGCCGCAATTTCCTTTTGAAATTCGACGATTTGTTGGAGCTGCGTCAAGAACCAAATATCAATTTTGGTGAGATCGTGCAGTTCGTCTACCGTCCAATCGCGTTCGAGCGCGGCATACAAATAATAAACGCGCTCCGCATTTGGAGTAATTAATTTACGCCGTAAAGATTCATCATCTGCATTGCGCGCATCTGGTTGCGTACGAACTTCAAGCGAGCGCATCCCTTTCATAAAAGCTTCTTTGAAGGTGCGTCCAATCGCCATCGCTTCGCCGACAGATTTCATCTGCGTGCCGAGAGTGGGATCAGCGCCAGGGAATTTTTCAAACGCCCATTTCGGAATTTTCACGACGACGTAATCAATGGTCGGTTCAAATGATGCAGGAGTTTTTTGCGTAATGTCATTAGGAATTTCATCCAGCGTATAGCCGACCGCTAACTTCGCTGCGATTTTCGCAATTGGAAATCCTGTTGCTTTCGATGCTAACGCAGATGAACGCGACACACGTGGATTCATTTCGATCACGCGCAACTGTCCATTATGAGGATTGAGTGCGAACTGAATATTCGAACCTCCAGTCTCGACGCCAATGCGGCGAATAATTTTCAAGGCGGCATTGCGCATCATCTGATATTCACGATCAGTCAATGTTTGTGTGGGTGCAACGGTAATTGAATCTCCGGTGTGAATTCCCATTGGATCAAAATTTTCGATGGAACAGATGATGACTACATTGTCTGCGAGGTCGCGCATGACTTCGAGTTCGTATTCTTTCCAACCGATGATGGATTCTTCCACTTGAATTTCGCTGACCGGAGAAGCGGTCAATCCACGCTCAGCAATTTCTTCAAATTCTTCAAGGTTGTAGGCGATGCCGCCGCCGGTTCCGCCCATTGTGAACGAAGGGCGAATGATGATCGGGAATTCAATTTCATCGGTCGCGGCAATCGCTTCTTCCATGTTGTGGCAGAAGCGCGCTTTCGGCATTTCCATCCCGATTTCATCCATCGCCTTTTTGAAAAGCTGACGGTCTTCGGCGACTTTGATGGCGTCGAGTTTGGCGCCGATTAATTCAACGTTGAATTTATCAAGAATTCCGGCTTCGCAAAGTTTGACGGTCAAATTCAAAGCCGTCTGTCCGCCAACCGTAGGAAGCAGCGCGTCTGGGCGCTCGCGGTCAATGATAGCCGTCAGTGCTTCGACGGTCAGCGGTTCGACGTACGTCCGATCCGCGAGTTCAGGATCAGTCATGATCGTCGCTGGATTTGAATTCACGAGGACGACTTCGAAGCCTTCCTGTTTTAAAGCTTTGCAGGCTTGTGTTCCGGAGTAGTCAAATTCACAGGCCTGACCAATAACGATAGGGCCGGAACCAATGATGAGAATTTTATGAATGTCTGTACGTTTGGGCATAATGGGGGGCGATGCAATCGCGGGACGCTAAAAATTGAAAGTAAAACCAGTCAGTAAAGTGAAATCGTTAGGCCTAACCTGACCCTGCGGTCGCGCGTCATAGCGGTTAATTCCTGATAATCTCAATGCAACATGTTTAGTAATAGGAGTTGTAAAAGACGCCTCTGCCTGAAAGCGATACGCGCCTAAATCATTGATGTCTGAGAAGAATGTCGCCTGTTGTTGCAACACGGTTTTGGTCGCTAGTTTCTGGCTGGCAGATAATCGGAAAAGGTTCGTCGCGTTCAATTTTTCAATCCCGTTTTCGTAGGATTCTTTTGTGATTCCGGTTCCGAAATCAAAGGAGAGTTGACGTGTGTCGCCTTTGAATACAGGCAGCGATAATCCGGCATTTTCGCTGAAGCGGTATTTTAATTTTTTTAATTTATCAATTTCAAATTGTACTTCGTTGAAAACGGGAAGACGAAATAAGTTTCTTTCGTAACGAAGAGTCGAAGAGAATAAATTAGCGGATTGCCGCCCGTTATTCACTCCTTGTCGTCCAAACGAATTAAAAGCGATGCGGCGCGTTCCTCTTTTTCGGCTCATTTGAAAAGCGGCATTCAGGTCGCTGGATTTAATATTCCCGCGCGTCATTCGGTAGGCCAGATTGACTTGCCGTTTCCAGGCTTCGGGTTTGACCGCAGGCTTGGGAGCCTTGGACGCCAACGCCACGACTGATGTGACGGAATCATTTTTCGGCGTTGCAGGTAGAGCCACTTCGCCGGTTGAAGGCGGCGCAAAAATACCAGCTAATTTTTCGCGAAGTGCAGCGTCTTCCGTTTTCCAGCTTTTGATTTCTGCGACTGGAATGGGAAATTTACCCGCGAATTTATTTTCGATGGTGAGCTGCGATGGTTCGGCGGCAATCAGTTTGCCTGAAATTTGATCGCCATTGCTGAGCGTTAAGAATAGCAATGGCGAATCCGTTGGCGGTGTTTGCGCCAATAAATTAAATGTTAAAAACAGGGGGAGGAAAAGGGCGGTGAAAGTGAAAAAAGATAGCTTCAACTTACTTTTAACCTCAAAAGTGAACGTTGCTCAAAAGCAGCGCATAACTTGCTAAACTTGATGAGTAAGGAGCGAATCTTAACACGAAGTAACGCAAACTTTCCAGTTTGGAATGTAGCGCAAACTTTCTTGTTTGCATTTTTGGTTACGATTGAATCGCAGGAAAATTACGATTCTGGAATTAATGTTTTAGTTACCTGTAAAATTTAAATTTACTACGAGCGCAAACCAGAAAGTTTGCGCTACAATTTGCGCTACGGTTGTGCGTAATATCCTTCTTTAGCACGAATGACAAGACCAGGAGTTGCCGCCTCTGAGCCTTTTTCGCCGTTGATACGGACTTGAATTTTTCTCCATTTGCCGTTGCGATCTGTCCGATTCGGTACGTAGCCGATGCTGTATTGGCGGCGCAGTTCTAGCGCAATTTGCGAGGTTGCTTGTTCCAGATCATTAATCGAATTAGGGAAGAACGATTTGCCGCCAGTGAATCCGGCCATATCTTCCATCGCGCGACGGGCATACATTTGACAGGTTCCGCCGCAATCGCTGCCGATCATTTCAGAAATGCTTAAGCCATAAATGATAGCTTCAGATTCTTTTACGTACTGGCTGATTTCGCGCAGTGAATACCTCGAACAATTATCCTGACCATCTGAAATCACAATCAAGACGCGCTTTTTGTGACGACCCTGTTTGAGATTTTCAAGTCCGAGGAAAACCGCATCGTAAAGCGCTGTGGCTCCTTTAGGATTGACGGAAGTTAATTTTTTGAGCGCGCTGTCGCCATCGGTAAATTCTGAAACGAGTTTGGCTTTCTCATCAAACGTAATCAGAAAAAAATCGTCGTCAGGATGTGAACTGCTGACAAAAGCTTTGAGTGCTTCTTTCGCACGATCAAGTTTCGGCCCCATACTTGATGAGAGATCGAAGACAATTCCAACACTGACGGGAACATCAGTTTCGACAAAATACTCAATGTTTTGCTTGATTTTGTCTTCGTAGACTTCAAAATTGTCGCGCTTTAAGCCAGGGATTGGACGATTCGTTTTATCAGTGACGGTGGCGGTCAAGGTGACGATCTGAGTCTGCGTTCTAAGGACGGGAGTGTCTCCATCAGTTTTTGCGATGGGTTGCGCGAAGCTGGTGAAACTAAAAATGAGTGCTGAAATAATGATGAAACTAAAATGATAAAACGTAAAACGAAGCGACATGGCAAAATCCCTCCCCAGGAAGAAACCGAATTTATTGGCTGCTTCAGGGAAAGGATGATTGATGTCAGGTTTCCAGCTCGTGACAGGATTGAAAGAGGATTGTAGGGAATTTGAAAAGTTGAGGTAGCGTAACCAGCCATGGTTGCGACAGCTTTTTTGC
>JAYTCQ010000010.1:0-3381 GCA_043736395.1 Blastocatellia bacterium
GCGATGAAAACCTCTACCAAAGCTACGACAAGGCGCAGCACTCCAAACGCTCCGCGTAAGTTATTCTATTGTTTTTCACCCAGACAGTAACAAAGCCCGTCGGGTGCGATCACGAAAAAGACTTTCCAAGCCGTGTCGCCATGTTTGTCAATGCGGAAGTCCGCCTTGTCTTTACTGAAGCCATTCGCTTTCAATTCTGCAAACGCTGCTTCAACATTATCCACTGCAAAGAATGCTCCGTCTTGCGTTGGATCGCCACCATTTTCAGCGAGTCCGATTTGAATATCATCTCGAGTGAGTACTGCGGATTTATGCGGCGTATCGCTGCGCGAGACAACTTGAAATCCCATAATCGTTTCGTAAAAGGGAATCGCAGTTTCGACGTTCGATACGGGTAAATTCAGTGCATCTTTTTGATAGGGCCAGATATTTGTAAAGATTGCCTTCATACTATTTTCTCCTTCACTGCAAAGTGGAAAAACAGGCGTCAAGGTACGAGCTTTAGCTTGTTTTTTTTATCAGAAACAAGCTAAAGCTCGGACTCTTGACGCCTGTCCTCAGAATATTCCGTTTCTTCCGGTACATCAGTATAGCTCTCAAATTCAAGCCGATAGCCATCGGGATCAATCAACGAAGTCACCCACATTCCGTTGCCTACAAATGGGCGTGTGGCGTCGAGGCCGCGTGATTTGAATTCGTGATAAAGCGTCAACGCATTTTCGCAAATAAAGCAGATCGAAACGCCGACGGCTAATTTTTCCGCAGGCACATTCGTGTGTGGGAAAAATTCTTGCAGCATCAACGCGACGCCTTCGCGTTCCAGGCAGCACCAACGCAATTTTCCTTCAGGCATCCAATGTTTCGTCATCGCAAAACCGAGGCTGTCCACATAAAAATTAACAGACACTTCGATGTTAGTGACGTTGAAAAACGGGACAGCTTGTTTGAGATTTGCTGGTTGCATCGTTTCGCCCTTACTGTTGCAATGGAATTAGCGCGCGAATGCGGGTATCGCGCAAATACAATCCGCCCCACACCAATACTCCAAGTAAAACAGTCATAAAATAGGGATCACCAATGCGCAAATGCGTAGCCGTTGCGCCGCCTAAATATCCCGTCAACAAAATCGCGCCCAATACCGCCGTGCGCGGCACAAGATAAATAATCGTGCAGGCGAGTTCGAGAATGCCAAGCCCGACGATCACACTTTCCTGATACCCAAATTGCGCGAAGCCCTGTATTACGGGCGTAGCCTTCGTCAATTTCATGACCGCGCTAAAAATCAATAACAATGCAGGCAACGCGCTGAGGATGCGCCCCGCCCAAATCATCTTTGGCGAAATCGGCGTAGTTTCAAATTCTGCTCGCATAAATTTTCCTTTTCAGTAGTTGTAATGAGTTATTCGATAATGGTTTCGTCAAGTTATTGTGGTTTGCCTAATAAATTCGCGCTCATCCCCGCATAATCAGGGCGTACGAAAAAATTGTCATAGCATAATTTGCGTAGGATTTCGCGCGGTCGCAGATACCAGCTCGCCCAACATAGCGGAGAATCTCCGTTCATATCTTTGGCGTCAATTTTTGCACCTGCATCCAGCAATAATTGAATGGTTTCTTCAGTGCCAAACGCTGCGGCGCGATGCAACGGGGTTTCAGCTTTGGTGCGACAATCGCGCATGAAGCCGCCAGTTTCTACCGCAGGTTTAGTCGCGCAATTTGGATTGGCTCCGTGTGCGAGTAAAACCTGGATCACCAAATCATGCGCCGTGCGATTTGCCGTACAGAGCGCGGCGTGCAACGGAGTTTCGCTTGTGTCCGGCAACGGAAAATTCGCATCGGCTCCGTGTTCGAGCAGAAATTGACAGAGCCGCCAATGTCCGTGAAACGCCGCACCATTCAGGTCAAGATTTTCTCCGAGCGATGTTAATGATTCTCCATTCGCCAATAAAAATCGGATCGCGCTGACATCGCCGTAATACGCGCACCATTGCATCAGCGACACACCGTCATTGTCTGTGGCATTCGCGACATTGCCTGCTGTTACGTAATCAAAAACCAAATCAGTACGTCCGTTTATGATTCTGTCAAGCATTTGTTACCTCGTATTCGTTGGCCAAACGTATTCAATGTTTCACGCGATAAGAAACCGACACACAGCCATTTTTGAAGGGTTTGCACTCCAGTAATTCCAAATCAATTTGCTGTGTCATTTCGTGAAAAACCGGAATCCCGGAGCCAAGTAAAACCGGATGAATGTTCAGTCCGACTTCATCAATCAGGTTTGCTTCGAAAAGCGATTTCGCTAATAAGCCACCGCCCATCACACAGATGTCTTGGCCTTCCTGCTCTTTCAACTTGCGAACAAATTCGGCAGCATCTTCAGCAATGATTGCCACGTTTTTATCTGAGGTTTGTTTTATCGTGTGCGAGAAAACGTAGTTTTTCACGCCCGGATACGAAGCCATCCCCGAACGCAACGCGACTTCGTAAGTCCGGCGTCCCATTACTACCGTATCAATTGATTTCCAGAATTCTTTCATGATGTCGCTGACTTCTTTGCCCCAAAGAATCCAATCTACACTGTCATCTTTGCGGGCAAAATAATTATCAAGGCTGTTAGCTCCACCAAAAATTACTTTGCGCATCATTATTTCCCTTTTTTGCGTGGGGGATTTGTGGCTTCGTTTTCGGCGATGCGCGCTTTGACAATTTTTCGCACCAAGGTAATGGGTAGAGGCTTATCGGCAGGGAAGCGAATCGTACCCGGACTGGTATCGTAGTTTTTGAGATCATCCTGAAGTGCTTTCACTACAGCAGCGCTGAGTGGGTACATGGAGCAGTGATTTGTCGCTGCTCCAAAAGCTACGAGTCGTTTGCCATCAAGGCAAAAAGCGGGGAGTTGATAATAAAAATATTCTTCAGCTTTGGGTGCGATGGTTTTGATTGTCTGACGTAATTTTTCGAGCACAGCACGTTTGTCTTCACTTACCAGTGCAAGGTATTCGTCAATTGTCTGAGGTTTATTTTTCATGACACTCCTTATGTCAAAAATGATTTTCCTTGCGCTTGTAATGCTACGCGTAAAATTTGCAACGCTTTTGGCCCCATTCCATGCAATGTTTTCAACTCAGTTTCTGTGACGTTTGTCAGCTGGTCAAGATTGAGATATCCCGCCGAAGCAAGCGTACGCAGCGCAGGTTGCCCAATGCCTGATGGAAAAGATTCTTTGATGGAGTTAGTGATTCTATTAGCGGTCGCTCGCTTTTGCGGGTTGGTAGTCAGAGGGCAAGTATTTTTATTCCCTTTGCTAATGTTGGAATTCAATGCTGCCACGTAAACCTCCAAGAGAGATTTTTCTTATGCGGCTCCGCTGCCGTGAGG
>JAYTCQ010000011.1:0-24152 GCA_043736395.1 Blastocatellia bacterium
TGGCGATGTTTGGTATACTGTAGATTTTGTCTTCCACAGTGAACCATTTCATCGCCTTTTTTGTGAAGCCCTCTCCTCATTTTTTGTCCGCACTATTGCTGTAAAGAATCTTGTTCATCCTGTCTAAGAATTTTGCAAAAAATCAGGCAAAGAAAAATTGCTTCTTCTGCTTGCTTTTGGTAGTTACCGGATGATAACGGTGAAGCCGACTTCACCGGAATTATCAGGCGTAATCGAACTTAAAAACCCTGCTGTCACTCGCCAGCGAACCGCTTTAACATCACGGTCAAAATTAGTTGCTGCGCCACCACCTCCACTGACGGGTGTATACGTCCAGGTTGCCGCTGTTGGTGTTCCAGAGTCATAATCATTGGAATACTCAACCACAATCGTTAATCCAGTCGAACCCGGATCAGTGGTGACAGAGCCGATTTTAAAATCTGTAACAATCGGGATCGGGTCGGTCAGCGTAACTTCTCTGGCCAATGAACCTCCGGTGTTGGTGAACGTAATACTGTAGGTTAGCTCTGTCCCGGGCAGTTGAACTCCGGTGGGGTTGACTGATTTGCGGAGCGTTAAACTGGGAGCCGTTACCGCCAGAACAGCAAACGTAGTTGGATCAACAGTGCCTGTAATAGTTTGTGCGATTGAGCCTGCCGGGATTTTCATATTATAAGGCGCAGCGGTCACTGTCGCAGACATGTCGGAAGTCTGTCCGGCGTTGTCGGTTTTGATTCCGGCGGGAGGGATTTGGTCTCCAAATCCTGTTGCCTGATTTGCAATCGTTCCTGTGAATCCGGCGTTAATCGTGACCGGAATCGTGATGGTGAAGGCGCCATCGGTATTAAGATTTGCTCCGGCGGCAATAAGATCACTGAGCGCACCGCTGGCAGCTCCTGTAAATGCCGGGTTTTTAACGCCGCCAGTCCCACCGCCTGCGGCTAAGACTGTTTGCCCGCCTGTCGCAGCGACGGTCATTCCAGTTGGAAGTTGATCGTTAATCTGGAAGTTCGTGACCAGTGATCCAAGATTAATATAGTGAATGGTGTAATTCAGAGTATCGCCCGATGAAATACCGCCACTGGCATCCGCATCGGTGATGAGCTTGACGGATTTGTAAGCCTTAACATTGATCACGGGAGTAGATTCATACGCACAACCTGCGTTGGCAGCACTGCCAGATGTGCTTTCGCTGGCGGCATTGCAGGCAGTAATCACGCCAGTGGAAGTGACTGTTGCTTTATTTGGATCGCCTCCGCCAAAGACTTTTGCCTGATTGATGGAATCAGTAGTGAGGGTGTCAGCAGCATTCACATTGAAGGCAAAAACACTTGTGCCGGAAGTGGCAGCAATTGCCGTTGTACTGGTGCAGGTGATGGATTGTGGAGAGACCGCATCACTATTACATGTCCAGTTGGCAGCCTGTGCGCCGGATAAAGTAACGGAGCCAGCTGCGCCACTGTTGACGGTGACGCCTGTTGGTAGCGCATCTTTAACAGAAGTAGTTCCGAATGTTACTCCGTTGCCGACATTGCTCACAGTCATTGTATATGCCATCGCCCCACCCGCTTGCACAGCCGCAGGAGCCGACTTCGTTAACTTGAGGTCTGGCAATCCACTAACAGTGAAAGTAGTTGTATCAACTGTTCCGGTAATGGTCTGAGTAACGGAGCCAGCTGGAATCGTTAAATTATAAGGAGCACTGGTGACAACTGAAGGCAGATCGGCTGTCACACCTGCGTTATCAGTAAAGACAGAGGTACTTAAGCCTGTTCCTGTTCCGCTTGCCTGATTGATGACAGACCCGGAAAAACCGATATTCACCTTGACGGGAATGGTCACAGTAATCACACCAGCTGCCCCCAGCGTAGCGCCTGAAGTGAGCAGATTACTCACGGCGGCTCCAATGCCTCCGGTATATCCAGTGTTAGGGGAGGCGGTGGTTCCACTGCCTGAAACCGTAACCGTTTGCGCTCCAGTGGAAGCGATGGCAATTCCGGCTGGAAGTAAATCCGTGATTTGAAAATTGGTTGAACTCCCTGTTCCTGAATTGACGTACTGCAAAGTGTAGATGAGGGTATCGCCAGGTGTGATGGAACCACTGCTATCGGCATCGGTGGTGAGCTTGACGGATTTATAGCCAGTGACATTGATGGTCAGGGGAGTAATGGATGCAGCTACGGCGCAACCCGCAGGCGTGCCCGTGGCGGTGCAGGTACTCGGTGCGACAGGAGTGCCTCCTGCGGGATCAACAGCAGCTTTATTGCTTCCTGCCACGCCTCCGGCAGCCGCCTGTGGCGTGACGCTCAGCGTGAACGCCGCCGAGCCTCCGCCTGCAATTCCTGAAGCTGTCGTGAGGGTGCAAACCAAATCCAGACCAGCGGCAAGCGTACCTGAAGAAGTACAACTTGCACCGGTCGCGCCAGTGCTAGCGGCGACACTGTTATAGGCGAAGTTCGGGGGCAGCTTGTCATTGACCACGACAGAAGTCCCGCTGGTTGGGCGATTCGCCGCGTTACTGACAGTTAGAGTATAATTTGCAGCGGTTCCAACGGCGAAGCTGGCAGGATTGGTTTTGGCAAGGCTCAGACTGGGTTGTGCGATGCCGAAGTTAACTCCGGTTCTGTCAATGCCAGGGGACACCGTAATGGCAGTGTTCCCATCCACGGTTCCATCACCAGCAGCGGCAGTACCTTCGCCGCGACTGTACCACGTGGCAGGGAGGCTGACGGCGGGAGCCGCTGAACCTTGCACGCCAGCGGTAGTGCTAAGGCGTATTGAGTAGCTTCCTTCCCCGATGCCAGGGAAGGAATAAGTTCCATCGGCGGCAACAGCGGTGCTGGCGACGACATTCCCGCTTCCGTCCACCAGAATCGCATTCACGCTGCCAGCATTGGTGCCAGTACCATTGATCGTGCTGTCAGATAACCCGTTAGTATCGTTAAAGACCGTGCCACTGACAGTGACAGGTTTCTGGATTGATGTACCGAACATCATCACGTCTCCACCGACGGAACCTGCTAGCGCAGTTGTTGCGCCGGGAGGTTGATATCCGGCTGCATATGCCCATTTGGGTTCCCAGCCTGCCGTTGGTGTTTGCACCGTTCCAGTATTATTTACGACAATTCCGCCGTCACCTTTGAGATACATTTTCAGTGTGATGGAGGTGATATTGGAGCCTGTTGCCAGGATACTGCCGCTGGCACCTGTTCGTGTGATTCCGTGAAGAGCAGACCCCACCGAGCTGGCACCTGTTCTGGTCGCTGAATTAGTGATGGAGGTCGAGGTTACATTGAGAACGGAATTCCCGTTCAGTTTACTGAGTACAACATTAGAACCAACCAAATCAAATTCCGTCGAAAATCCAAGATCATAAAATTTTCCTGAAGGATCACCCAGAGAAGTGCTTCCTCCCATGCCAACAAATTGCAGCACAGGATTTGAAACGGGACGATTGAAAGCAATAGTCAGATCGCCGTAGTAGACTCTGGCAGAAAGTGCTTGGAGATTTGTGTTCGCATTATTGATTAACGCGTCAGTAATCAAGTGCAGGCTGACCGCTTTGTTGGTTGCGACATCAATAGAAGAACCGGCAGTACATCCGTTACAAGCCGTAAACATGGCATTTGTAGCACTGCCGATACTGTTCATTAGAGGGTAGATTGCTCCGGCAGTGAGTGGCGTATCGGCTCCGGCTGTTCCTCCTGAACCAATATTTATCCCGACGTTCGTTGCGATTCCCTGAATAGTGCCTGCCGGAAATTGTTGATTGGAAATTGTGTAAGTGACAGATGTTGTTGGTGTATAAGCGATGGAACCATTTTCATAAAGAGTCACTGAGGTAGTGGCTGTCGGTCCGTTTCCGGCGGGACCGGTGGATCCCATCTCAAGTGAAGTACCCGCTTGAAACATCGCCATTGAGGGAAAAATCTTAAATGGAGACGTAAAGTTTTTCAGGTCACCGACAGGGGGTGGTGCTTCAGAATTTGAACTGCTATTCGTGGCGCGACTCGCAGTGACATTTGGAATTGGCTTATTTTGCGCGATCCACTCATCAATGCCAACGGCTTTCTCGACAATTGGTTTCGACGTTTCCGCTGCCTTGGTTTTCACTGTTTCGGGCATCCATGAATGGAGCTTCGCTACGCCTCGTTGCGCGGTCGCTTCACCAGCGCGCACGAATGGAGCGGCATTAACGAAAAGTGGCTGGATCAATAACAAGGCGACAAATACACGGCTGATGCTCTGACGAAGTGATTCAGGTTTAGACACCGACACCAGAAATGAAAACGAAAGTGAGACCGCGCTGCGGCAAAGCAGAAGAGTGCTGGCTGAGATCATGTTGTACGTACCCCTACGTCAATTTACAGGGCTGAAAATCTAATGATGAAAAGAAATGATGATGCATCCGAAGGCTGTGGAATCGGAAAAACTGAAGCGGAAAATTAAATAGTCAGATGACTTATGTTTTCAGGTTGGTGCCCGAAAAATAGGAAAGGCTGATGACTATCAGACCACTATCAAAAAAACATCATGTAAATAAGCTGAGAAACATTTCGGGTTGTTGGGCTACAGGGCGAGAGCCAACGACAGTGTAATCAAAATGAAATAGATTGCAAGAAAAAATTAAAAACTGACTGAACGCAACAACAAAGTCAAAGACCTGATGCGTGAGCACCAGATCTTTGACTTTATCAGGATGGATGATAGTTATTTTGTTAAGTGTTACCGAATTTTGACGGTGAATGTCACATCGCCGGGAGTCCCGGCATTTAGGTTACCAGCTATAGCTCGCCAGCGAATATTGGTAATGGTACGATCATAATTGGTGGGCGCGCCTCCGGCTCCACTGATTGGTATATATGTCCACGTCGTTCCGCCGTCGCTTGAATATTCAATGACGAAAGTCAATCCGGCACTGGTCGTCACGGCAGCTCCAGGAATGACCTGGTAATCAGTTGAAGTCGGAATCGGATCTGCAATTACTAATTTTTGGGCAGCAATTCCGCCCGTGTTGCTAAAGACAATTTTGTAACTCAAATCTGTGCCGGGTATCTGGTTGGCAGTCTCGCAAGTGGCGGGAGCCGTACAACTTTTGACCAGAGCAACTGCTGGCAGGCTCGAAATTATGACATCTTCGGTGGTCAATCCCGTGCCCGTTCCATCGTAATTTGAACCGCCTACGCTGCCGGGGAAACTTCCGGTTTCGTAACTGGTATTCGTGGTAAATGCTGTGCCTCCATTGGCGGTACTGGTTGCAGCATTCGTAAGCGGCTTCAGGACGCGTGCGGCTGTTGAGCGGGTCGGATCAGAATAAGAGACTGCGACCGGATTATGATACGTCCCATCGGCTGTTCCACTGGCGATATTGACAGTGAAGGTAATACTGACGGTTCCTCCGGCTGGAATATCGAGTGAATCCCAATTCAGTGACGTAGCTGCGGCAGCAGGTTTTGTTGTCAATCCTGCGAGTGTGGCAGCCGTGGTCGTTCCGCTCAGGTAAACTCCGGTACTCGCCGTAAAGGTTCCCGCCGAAGCAAAAGAAAATCCTGAAGGTAAGCGCAAATCTGAAATACGAACGCCCTTCGCTGTGCCTGCGGTTGCGGAGTTTGCCACTTGAATGGTGTAGGTGGCGGTTCCGCCGGAAGGGAAGGGACCAGGAGTAGAAGTTGATTTTGTGGCGGTCAGGGCTGGTAAACAGCCTGCTCCAGCGGGAGTCCCTGTCGTTGTGACGGAAGTGGTTGTGACCCCGTTGGTTCCATCTGTTGCGCCATAATTTTTCGGAGTCGTGCTTCGATCCAGCGCAGCAATTCCTTTGGTAACGTTAGTCGAAACGCCCCCGTTCGCAGCGATAAATCCGCCGCCACCGCCAGCACCGGGACCGTGTTCAAAATATCCCGGGCGACCCCCATTTCCACCTCTGGCATTCGCTGCCAAGCCGCTCGTGCCGTTAGCAGACCAGACTACGATACTACCGCCTGCACCACCGCCACCACCGGAATCAGTTTGACCTGAGGCAGGTAAGTCAAGCGCAGCATTCCCATTCGCATTAATCGTCCCGCTTCCGGTGATCGCTCCGGCTCTAATGAGAACAACTCCTCCGCCATTTGCACCGCTCATTAAATATTCGTTAGCAGTTGTACTGTTATTACCATCGCCAGCACCGCCGCCTCCGCCCATGACAATTTGCGAACTGGAAGTGGAAAAAGCCGCGCCGCCAAAACCGCCCTGAGCAAATCCATTCGGAGGATTATTGGCAGCGATATTGTTATGCCAATTATTACCGCCCATTCCACCCGTACCTCCATTAGCTCCGCCCCCGCCCCCAGCATTCAATCCGTTATCTGCGTTCGGCGCATAATCATTGGATCCGCCTCCCGCATTGCCGGGAGCACCACGCCCGATGCTACCTCCCGTATAATTATCCGCGCCTGTCACCGCAGCAGTACCACCATAAACTTTCAGAGGCGTTCCCGCAGTTCCTTCGCCCTTCATTCCGCTAAAGGTATAAGTCGAATTATAAAAATAATCGGCGGTCGAAACGGTCGGAGTTGCCTGTCCTGTTTTTTGTAGCCCTGCCCCTCCGCGAAAGCCTTGTCCTGAAACGTCAATTGTGCCAGAAGCAAATGTTAAGGTTCCGGTCGTATCCAATGCGACTACGCCACCCGTTGTACCGTTCCAGGCATCAGCGGTGACAGTTCCACTCACCGTGGCAGAGGAGTATTGCGGCACGCGAATGATTTGATAAGTTTGTCGGCTGGAAACGCTTTGCGTGTAGGTGTAGGTCAGAGAAGCCGCCAGCGTTAAGGTTGAACCGGAGACCGTTTTGACAGTCGCATATTCATATCTGCCTGCGGCTGCATCTACTCCGCTTCCATACAAGGCAGAGTTTGAGAAACTGACTCCGTTGCCGCTTTGCATTTGCATGAGGATAATCAGATCACCAACGGCAATGGCAGGTCTTGCGGCATCTCGAATCGTTCCCAGTGTAACACTGGTTCCTGACGCCGTACCAGTTCCGGCGTAGTAAGTATTGACGACGCTGGACACGGCGGTATTGACGCCATCTTTACCGGGAAAAGCACAAACTTGTGCGATGACCGGAGTTGCCAGTAAAAATAAGAACATTCCCGCAGAGGCGAGAGCCTTGAATTTATTCCACATATTTTGACCTGTCTGAAACTCGGCTCGAACGCGAAGAAGGGAGGTCGCCGGAATCAGGATTAATTTTGCAGCTATTGTGAAACTTCAGTTGAACGCTGGAAGTCACGCTGCAAAGAACGCAAAAGAGAAACTATCGAAGGATGTGAAGCTGGAGAAGCAACATCAAATTCGATTTAGATGACAGCGAGTGAACAGAAAGAATGGATTGTAGAACGCGGAAACGCTGTCATGAACGCTAAAAAATGAGACTCGAAGTGAACGCTTTGAGAATCAAATAAAGTTAAGAGTTCGCACTTCAGGGTGACGAATCACACTGAAGCGCGAACTCTTAATCCTACTTGTTTTCAGGAGCTGGTGTCGCTGACGATGGAGTCGCAGAAGGAGATTGAATTGGTTCATTGCCAACCAATCCTTCACGCGAAGTACCAAATAAATTGAACATATTCGAGAGTTTTGAAGACACGACGAAATAGAATCCCTTGCGAGTATTTAATCCACGTGAATCAAAGCCGCCGAAGTAGCCAGGATTTTCCGTCATCCTGGTGAAGTTATATCCACCCGCCAGACGTAAATCAGAGAGTGCCCAGAAACCTAACTCAGCCCCTGCGGAGATGCGTCGTGATGAGGCTCCGCTCAACCATAGCGAGCGAACTTCACCCGCGACGTCGAAGAATTTAGCCAGGCGTAATTCCGCGCGACCCTGCAATAACATTGTCATTGTGGAAGCGAGCGGTAAATTGTCTCTGCCGTTCGAGCTGAACTTCATCGCGTAACGACCATACAATTCCAAACGTCGGAAAGGTTGATACAGTCCGTCCGCCGCCAGAATGTCGTCACGATCACGCGCCGGAGCGAATCCGGAAACTGCACTTTGATTGATGGAACGATGCGTGTAGCTCAACAACATCGCAGTCCGATCTGATTCCAAGGGTCTCCACGAAGCGGCGAGCTGTCCGTTCATCATTTCGTTATTCTGATTTTGGAAGGCCGTCCGCGAATACTGGAAACGTCCGAGAGTGGTGAAGCTCTCTGATAATTTTCCGGCTGCTCCCACCGTGAAAATGTTGCCGAAGCCATTCAAATCACGAAGTTCATAACGTGCCGCTGAATGAAAATTATCGGTCGGATTATAGCTGGCTCCGAACATTGCGTTGTTAAAGCTGTTTCCGTTGCCTTTCAAATGCATGCCGCGTTCGTACCCGGCATCCAGCGAAAAAGTTTTGCTAAGAGGGAAGCGGTTCATCAATCCAATCACGGCGAAGCTATCGGTTCCGTTGATGCCATTGTTGATTTGATAACGTCCGCTCATAGTCGTGTATTTGCTCAGCGGAGATTCGACTCCGATGGCGGTTTCACGACGTGAAGCGGTTTCCGCAAATCCCGTCGAGCTTAAATCACTGATGGCGCTGATGGCCTGTGAAGCTAAGCGTTGCGTGAAGAAGATCTTCGCGAGTGAACTCACCTGATAGCTGGCTGCAACTGTCGTTTGATCAGGATAGGAAGGATCCGCAGTGCCAAGGTTTTGTTCACGTTTGACCGCAATTTGTAATTTTTGGGTCGGATGATATTCCGCTCCTGCCGTCAGTAAGTTAGAAGTAACACTGCGACCCGCAAAAGAATTCGCAGTGGCTGGTGGTGTCGTTCCCGCCGTGCCATTCGTATCAGCATTCGTGTTCGCCTGATTCGCCAGCACACTGCCTGAAGAATCAGTAAACGTGCGATAGTCGTATCCGAGGCTCACGCGTAATTTATCGCCGAAGGATTTAATCAGTCCGACTGAACCGGTTTGACGCGTGTTATTAAACGTCGCGGTTTTGTTTCGTTCATCAGTGAAACCTAAGCGCATTTGCATTGATGGACGCGGTTTGAAATCTAGTGCCACGGTTCCGCGTTGCGAACCTGGTGAGACAGTTGAACCGAAAGGGTTATAGAACGATTGATCTGATTTGCCGAAGCTGGCTTGTAACTGCGCTTCTGCAAAATTCAGTGGTTGACGATATTCAGCGCGGAAAGCATTGCCGTTATGTTCGCCGTTGCCGCTGTTCAGGCTGTTGGATAATCCATCATACCCAAAATAGCTTCCCGTTGAAGCGACGCGACCGTTGCTCATTCCCCATTCAAATTGAAGTGAACCGCTCTTCCCGATTTTCTTCTCAATGTCTACGCCGCCGAGATAGAACGATCCGTAACTTTCCTGACGTTGATCAATGAATGAAGTGCCGACACGTAAGCCCATGCTACTGAAATTCTTCGAGCCGCGTGCGGTGTAGACTGCCGAATTCATTCCGACGGAACGATATTCATAAGTCGTGACAACCTGTACCAGATTCAAAGCGTAATCAAAGGCCGACAGCGGACGCATAAAGTAGATCGAACCAAGATACGGATCAATATTGTAATCCACTGAACGAACCAGCGTTTCGCGTTGCAGAATAATGTCAGGATTACGACGATCACGAACTTCGCGCATCACCGTTTCTGTCCCTTGCAGGACATCGGTGTGGGACAAACGAATTAGCCCGAAGCTGCTGCCTGGAAAAACATCACGCGCAAACGCGGTGTCAGGACGAGCGCCGGTGAAGGTCACGGAGCTGCCGCCTTCGCTTTCAAGATGAACTTTTACTCCGGTTAAGCGACGACTGTAACCCGTCAGTTGCGGCCCTTGCCCGGCGAAGACAGGGACTGAATTAAAATTATTGGTGACTGAATTTCCGATGCCGGAACTGGCTAAGTTTTCAGCCAGATTGGACAGCGGAGTCGGTGTAAAGCCGTTGTTAATATATTCCTGTTGATTCGCATTGAAATCGCCGAACATTGCGTAAGAACGACCTTTATCAATACGCGCATAGAGTTTGGAATTCGACTGAGCGTCTTCGAAACGAGTCGAAGAATCTCCAAAGATTGGATAGACGCGATCCAGCGGATCCAGGAAGAATGAGCGGTCACGTCCGGCAGTGCGGGTCAAAGACCGAAAGCTGTTATAAGCCAAAGTCAGTTGTGCCTGTTTGACGAGTGGGCTGCGATAGAAAAATTCAACGTGATGATTGTAATTCTTGTCGCCGCCGCGCAAGGCTACGTCAGGAGCGGCTTTACCAAACGATGCTTCGGCTAATCCAACGAGGATTTGAGGACGCATTTCAGGCGTGAAGCGGATGTCGCGGTGCGCTTTTAAATCACCGGAGAAAGCGCGAATTTCCGCATTTCCCGGTTGACCTTCACCCACTAATTCAATCAACGCTTCACCGTTTTCGAGTGAAACAATTTGTTGACGATTCGTGGCGTTGACCTGTTCAGAAGAGAATCCATTAATCGGTTCGCTGCCTGCGCCAAGTAAAGGTGAGCGAAGTTTTTCGACTTCTTCATGGCGTAGCCCGCGAAGCTTGGCAAGGGCTGTATAGCAATCATCTTCTTCCTTTTTTGTAGCGAAATTGCCGTGATCGCAACGTTGACCGGAAGTTGGTGGTGTGGCTTCAGCGACAGGGTTACCCGCCGCATCTTTGGAAGCTTCTTTGATAGCTACCGGAGAAGTGATGACTGAATTATTTAATCGCAGCAAGCGACCAGCTGAGACCTGAATTCCGACTTGTCCATTTGCCGCCGGATTGCCCCATTGATCGAACGCTTTGACGCGTACAATCGTTGAATCGCGACCACCTGACTGAACTTCTTTTTTATCAGTCACAATTTCCAGCGTTGAGACTGGCCCACGTCCCATCACTGTCAAATTCTGTGTTTGAGCGGGTACTCCATTTTGATCAACGGCAGTTACTTTCAATTCATTCGGGCCTGGTTTCAGGGCCATTCCAACATAGACAAACGTGGCAATTTTATTCTTCTTATCAACTTCTTTGACACCGACGTTGGTGTCAGGAATGCGTTCTCCGTTCACTTCCAGCGCGACAACATAGTCCATGTGAACCCGCGCTTCGACCCGCAGGGCATTTTCCATGATGACTTCTTTGGCTTCAGGGGAGAGCACTTTAATTTCTCCGGCAGCGACAGGTTCGATGTTGTCGGTGGAAACATCGGTGTAGGTTCCCGGTGCGCGATAGCCGCCTTTACCAACGTTCATCGCAGCTAATCCAGCCCGTGTTTTGGGGCCGCGGGCGCGTGTCAGCACGCCATCTAAAGCGCCGCCGGAAGCAATATCATTTTTGGAATTGGCATTTTTCCGACTTTTATTTTGTCGTGAACCAGGCTTGCCTTTCGCCTTACTCTCTTCTGCTTTTTCTGCTTCGGCGACTTCCGCTGGAGTTTTGGCAGGGGCGCCAGCGACAGGTTTCGCCGGAGCTGCGGGAGCGCCCGCAATACCGGGAGCAGTTGTGGTTCCAGGAGCGCCTGGAGCACCAGCTGCGATCCCTGCAAAGACACTGGATTCAACGCCGCCTTCGATGTCAGTCACCGCTTCTGTGATTGGGTTCCTGGTTTTTTCCAGGACGAAATTTTGACGATTTAATCCGCCGCCACCAAGAGGTGTACGCACTAAGCGCGTCCAACTGCGATGGGCTTTCAGCTTATTATCCAGCAAGCCATAACCACGCGGAACGGTGAAAGGATCAAGTGTCAGGGAAGTCGCGCCTTCTTCGATAGATGGGAAGTTATACATTCCCTTCGAATCAGTGATGACTGAAGTACCGTTATTTAAGTAGACGCGTACGCCTGCGACCGGACGATCACATTTCTCAAATAATCCGTTGCCGTTTGTGTCTTCAAAAACACGACCGATGATGATCTGACGCATTGAGAATTGTCCCATGCCGACTAAGACTGGCGCTTTCACAACCGGAGTCGCAATGGGATCACCGTTTGGATAAGTTCCTGTCGCTACCGCCGCGTTGATCTGTTCGCCTTGTTTCGCGTTCGCACCGACTCGCAGGCGATAGGTGACGGTGACTCTGCCGCCGCCGGCTAAATCTCCAATATTAAAAACCATCTGATTATTCGTCACAGTTGGTTCAATGGCGAAGGCTGGCGTCCCATCAACTTGCACACGCGCGGTGCCTGGAACGTAGCTAAAAGATAACGGCAAGGTGTCTCTTAATTGGACAGCAGTAAATTTTTGCGCAGTTGAATTTTGAGCTTCAAGGCGATACGAAATCATTTCACCAATTTCAACGCGTTGTTTATCGGCAACTTTCGTCAGTTGGAGCGTCGTCGTCTCAAACATTGGAATATTTAAAACCACGGCAGCAATATCTACGAGAGAGACATTAGTGGTGGTAAGTTTGAAGTTACCCGCCTGTGAAATTGGTTGACCATCGGCTGAAATGACATCAACTATGTAAAGATCAGGATTCACCGGGCTAGGCTGAATTTTTATTTCAACTAATCGTGGACGATATCCTTGGGCTGCAACATTGACAAAGTAAGAGACAGGGGCACCAACCGCGCCAACCTGATTGGCTCCCAGCGTAAAGCTGAAATGACCTTGCGTGTCGGTCATGAACGGATTGCTATTCGTCGGATTCGGTTCGAATCCGGTTCCTGGAACAGGTAATAAATTCAGACCGTCTTTGTCAGTAGTTAATGTGACTTTGGCATTTGAAATCGGCACTGCGCCGTTGCTGTATCCGGCATACACCGTTCCTATCGGATTAATCACGACTTTGGTTTTTGAGGTTCTAATGGCGGTTCCAATGTTGTCACCCGAAACCTGCGCGGTATTGATGATTCCGACCCCGGCAATCACATTATCATTGAGCTTCGCTTGAAAAGTAACGGTGATTGCCTGGTCTGGATCAACTTTCGTTAATTTAATTTCAAGGCGGCGTCCATTGATAACCTGACCTTCGTCAGCATCACTAATATCGGTCAGCGCAGTTGTGCCTAATTTAAGAGTTCCCGGAACGTAATCAATTTGAGCCGGAAGATCGTCAGACAACAAAACGTTCAGCGCTGGTACCTGTCCACGATTTCGGAAGCTGATGGAGTAATTGACAATACTCCCTGCCGTCGAAGTGAACTGATCTTTGTTTTCGACAAGTTTAATGGGAGGGAGCGAAGGATTCGCCGGATCCGTGATTTTCGCTGGCTCGCCGGTTTTGCTGATACTGGTTCCATCATCTGTTTGTGGCCCGTTATTACTTGGGGCATTGGTTTTGACAGTAATGCCGACAGTCACAGGATCATCTAATTTAATGTTGCCGGTTTCGATCACAGTCAGAATTCCAATGCATTCAGCGGGAGGAATCGTTGGGCTGGCGGTTTGATTTAAGGTGATGGCAATATCTGCCGGCGTGACTGTGCCGCTGCCGTCAATGTCCCAGTACATGGCAACCAATGAAGAAGGCGCGGAAACTATACTGCGAGTTAAAGTAAAGGTATCGGGCGTATTGCCAGTATTACAGACTCGGAATAAGCGCGTTACAGTTTCGTTGGGTAACACTACTCCGGTGGATTGCGGATCGTCAGGTGTGACGACAATTCCCGTGACCGACACAACGGTAATTGAGACGATGGGTGAAGTGACCACAAAATCTTTTCCGCTCGGGTCTTGATAGGTTGCTCGTGCCTGGTTTTTGATGACGACTCCGGCGGAGATGCCACCCGTGACGGGAGTTGCTTCCTTTTGTGCGATGGCTGAGGTCGCACAGGCTGCAATCAAGACCGTTAAGATGAGGTAGGTTTTAATAAATCTAAGCATAAAAATGTGCCGAACCCTTCTTCTCTAGTTTGTATATCAATCGTCAGTCAGTATTTTCAGACCCATGAATTTAGGTACCAGAATTCAAGGTTTCTGAAACAAACGCTTCAATGTGACGCTGAAATTAGCAAGCGGATGGCTGAGGTCGTAGTTGCCAAAAGCGTACGCGTTCAAGCGAAAGTTTCGAGATAATGTTTTCAAAGAAGCAGGTTGGCTCTGGCGAGCCAACCTGCTTTCAAATCAAAGATCAAAATTAAGGTTTGATCTTACGGGTGAAAGTCAGAGTTCCGACTTTGCCGCCATTCAACGTGCCAATAACAGCAATGTATTTAGAATTCGCCACTGCACCTGTGCTGATGCCTACAGTTGGCACAACTGAAGTGCCATCATTGTTCGCAGCTTCACCTGCTACGTAATTTGTAGTTCCAGCCCAGTTATTAGCCCCTGCATCCCCGTCTTCGGTGATGACGACTAGCTGTGCGGGAAGATCAATACTGCCTGAGCCTGTCGGAGCAGCTGAAATGTTGGTCGCCGTTACGGTGTACTGAATATCAGCGCCTGGAACCGGGTCAGTTGCTGCACCAATACCTGTGCCATTGACGACAACAGCTGTTTTGTTCAGCACCAGATAACCAGGGAAGAGACGATCAATCGTATTGTTGGTAACTAACGGATCAGTTACTGAACAAACGGTGATGACAGTGTCGTAACCTGCATTGGTGACGACGCCGGATTGAAGCGTGACACGCACTTTATAGTTCAGTGTGGCTCCGGCGAGGACAGCACCTGTGGTGACAGTTGGTGTCCCGGTTGGCGCGCCGGCAGAAACCACTGTTGTGTAGGTAAGACCGCCATCAATGCTGATTTCAACAGTTGATCCGACGGGATATGTACCAGCGCCAGTGGCAGGTTTGATGGTAAATGTATCTGAACCATTGCCAGTGTTCTTCATGGTGTTATCGAAGACAGTTGGAGTGGTTGGCGCAGCAGGATCAACCGCTTTATTGGTGTAATCCGTATTGGTGTTGGCTGGCGCAGAACCAGGACCGGTTGCCGCTGGAGCGCCGTTCGGGCCATTCTGAATCATCGGCGTAAGGCTGACGTTCTGAACAACTGAACCCTTGGCTTCTTTTTCGGTGCCAACGATGGTGATCCCACTTGGTGCGCTGGTTGCCACATTATTAGCTGTAGCGTCGACCGGTTGATTATCAAAGGTAGCGCCCCCGGTTGTCGTGTCACCAAGTGAAACCGTAATTGCTGAACCAGCAGTGGCGGTACCATCAACGGTGACGGTGACGACCACTTTTACGGTACTGCCTGCTCCACTCTGCGTAAGAAGGTAGAGGTCAGCTGTGGCATCCTTGATATCAATGTCACCAGCACCAAAGGTTCCATTTCCGTCTACATCAATGAACGCTGAAGCAATAGTGGCAGGTCCTGTGACCACGACACTACCGCCATTTGCCAGGAAGCTGACGTTGTTGGAAAAGTTACTCAAGTTATTAACGTCAAACGTAAACGTCGCAGTCGAACCTGGCGCAGGTGTTGGCGCCCCGGAAGCTGGCACAGTTTGATCCGGTGTGATTGACAAACCCGCGACATAGGCAACAGTCGTGACGACTTCGTTAGAGGTTGTGGCGTACTTTAAAGGAGCTAACGGATCATCCGTATATGTAGCTGACGCTTTGTTTTTGATGGCGGTACCGCCGGCAGTTGCAGTTGATTGCGCAAGTGCGGAAGTAGCCAATGATGCGAGGACAACAGCGCCGATCAGCACCTTCCCCCAAATGTTAATTTTGCTCTTCATCTTTACTCCTGATTGAGTTCTGAAGTTGATATTTATAGCTAGGCATATCTTTGACGATCTGCCAGCCTCCTACGGCGAGAAAAGGCACTATCCACAGGGGATGCGCCGAAGTAGCGTTGTAAAAACAACTGCCACTGATTGGCTTCAGCTCATGTCAATTACTTGACACGAACTTTGTATGAAGCTGAGAATTGTTTGCCTTCCGACAGCGGCTCGCTCCATTCGTAGCGAATTTGGGTATACATCGAAGCAGGCGCGGCTACTTTTTTAGTTGAGCCATCTGGTTGCTTCTGATCAATCATTGGTTTGTCACTGAAGCTTTTGCCGTCATCAATGCTATAGACAATGTTGACATTGCCTTCAGCTTTGGCACTGCTGACGACGTAGGCTGTCCCCGTTGGGATTTCACCAATGGTTTTGTAATTTTGGGCAGGAGCTGATCCTGCATTCATTGAGGTGATCGTCCAGTTCAGGATTTCACCGGGATTGAGATTGCCGGCCTTTTCCACATCCACTGGTTTATTCTCGCGGGTCACTGTTCCCAGTAAGGAAATCTTGACATCCGGGCGAATAAGGGTAGTGATGGAATTCGCAATAGAATTACGTTGTGCGAAAGCACTACCAGCGACAATTAATAAGGCGATCAGCGTGAGCGCAGACAGGTATGATTTAAGGTTTTTCATGGGCTTATATCCTTTGAGGTTGAGTTCTAAATTTTCTTCGGCGTATCCGCGTTGGACGTGCCATAGGTAGAGGGCTGACTAGAGCTTGTACCGGTTTGGCACAGCGGCTCATAAGTAGTCTTACAACTTCTGTGCCATAGTTTTGAAACAGACTGTGTGGAGGCTAAGTTCTCAAATGAATGAATTTGCAGGATTTCAGTAGAATCTGGTCAGTTTGCTGAAGTGACGGATTATGGCAAGAGAGGCTGACAGTAATTGGTTATTGGTGATTTCAATATGAATGGGAAGATTCGCCTTTCGGATAACTTACCTCTATAATTCTTTGTTGCTGTTTATCTTGAATTTGATGATATTTTTATTCGCATGAGTTTTTTTCTTACGGCTATTTTGGGTCTGGTGTTTTCTTTGGTTGCTCCCGCCTCAGAACTTGCGACACTGATTCAGAATCTTCAAAACAAATATGCTCGGATGACCACACTCAGCGCTGATTTTATTCAGAACTATTCGGCGCCAAATGTGCGCTCACGCCGTGAATCCGGTCGCTTACAGCTTAAAAAGCCAGGTAAAATGCGATGGGATTATGTGACGCCAGAAGCCAAGCAATATTTTGCCGATGGAAAATTTGTCTTTGAATATTTGCCCGTTGATCGTGTTGCCACGCGGACTTCCACTAACAATATCAATGATTGGCGGACGCCATTTTTATTTTTGCTTGGGCGCGGGAATTTACGACGCGATTTTTCCCGCGTCGAATTTTCCAGTGAAGCGCCGGTCAAGGCTGGGCATCAGGTTTTGCGACTAATTCCCAAACGAAATTCAGATATTCTCGAAGTTATTATCGAAGTCGAACCGGGAAGCTTACAATTGTCACGACTATCATTTCTAAAATCAGGTCAAGCCCGCATAGATTTTTTGCTGAGCAATGTCCAGGAAAATATTGCGCTTCCCGATTCCAATTTTTCATTCAAAATTCCGAGCGGGGTAACCTTGAAGCAATACTAACTTTTTTTATTTCTATGATTTCAAACCAAAAACTTCATATTTTCTCAGACTTCGATGGAACAATTACAAATACCGATTCGCTGGTTTTTTTAACGCGAATGTTAGGCGCGGGTGAAGATTTTATTTTCGAGATCGGACAACAATTGCGATCCAATCAGATGACTTTGCGAGAGGGCATTAGCGCTGAAATGGGCAGTATTTCCGCTACTTTTGAAGAAGCCAGGGATTTATTGCTGAGTCAGGTGAAAGTGGACCCTGACTTCAAAAAATTTGTTGAATGGTGTCACGGGCAAGATGTTCCTTTGACAGTTTTAAGCGCAGGCTTTCACGAATTCATTGATTTGTTTTTGACGTCGGACGAATACCCGACACTGGAAATTCTGGCGAGCCGGATCAATCCCCAGCCGACCGGATGGGAATGTATTTTTCGCGATGATTCTGATTACGGTAATGACAAAGCGGCTGCCATTCAACGGGCACGCGACGATGGTTATTACACAATTTTCCTCGGTGATGGCTTAAGTGATCGAGCCGCCGGCGAAGCCGCAGATTTTGTGTTTGCCAAACGCGCTCTGGCTGAACACTGCCGGGCGCATTCGATTCCATTCACGGAATTCCAAACCTTCGCTGAAGTCCTGGACGCGCTCAAAGAGAAATGACGGAATAAATGGAAGAAGAGTAGACGGTAGTCAGGTAGGCAGGGATTGCGAGTTAAAAGGTTTGTCCGCGGGGAAGCTACCGCCTACTCTTCTTCCAATGATTCTTCACCGCTATAAATGAACTATGAACTTAACCGTTAGCTCCGAAACAGAACAACGCGAATTAGCAGCCAAACGTGCCGAATTGAGAACACTTGAAGATGCACTCGCTGTCAGTGAAACAGAGTTATCTGTATTGCAATCGGCAGTGCGTGAATTTGAGATTACTTATCTTGAAACCATTGGGCAAAAATTCGATGATCTGGCAGCCATCGAAAAACAAATTCAAATTGTCATGGGCGAACGCGAAACTGAAGACGATTATACGATCAGTAATGAACTCGAATGCGGGCAAACGAAATTTCATGCATCGGAAAATTTGAAAAAACTTTATCGCGAGGTTGCACGACTTTGTCATCCTGATTTAGCCGGAAATGAAGATGATCGGGAGCTTCGGCATCGGCTGATGATCGCCGCGAATCAGGCGTACGAAAATGGCAGTGAAGAACATTTGCAAGCCATGCTCAGCACCGAAGCCAGCTTCGTTGAACTTGCCCGCCAAAGCTTGCGTGCCAGCGATTACGCGCAAGTGATCCGCGCGATTCGCACTACGCAGGAACGGCACGCAGAAGTCGAAGCAGAAATTATTCGCGTCAGAAATTCAGAGCTGTTCCGACTGCACCAACGCGCCCTCAAAGCCGAAGCGAGAGGTCATAATTTCCTGCTGGAATTAGTCGAGCAAGTGGAACGCCAAATCCGCAAAGCCAGGAATCGGCTGGCGACATTAAGCGCGGATTTGGCTTCGATACGGTCGTAAGATTTAAATACTAACGGAATTTTATTAACTACGGAGGGATTTAATTTCTAATTCTAAGGAGAGACATGAAAAATTATTTCATCGGCATTGATCTCGGCGGCACTAACATCAAAGCCGCTTTAGTCAATACGCTGACCGGAGAAATCTGTGGAACAACTTCCATTCCTACGCAGTCGCGTGAAGGCTCCGATGTGGTGATTGCGAACATGGGAAAACTGGTCGAGCGTGTCGTGGTTGCAAGCGGAATTGCGCCGGAAAATATTGGCGGGATTGGCATTGGTGTTCCAGGTGAACTTGATATGGAGCGCGGAATTACCCTCTTCCTGACGAATTTGCCGGGACAATGGCGCAATGTGCCGGTGGCTGAAAAGTTAAAAGCGCTCACAGGTTTTGAAGTCAGCCTGATTAATGATGCCCGCGCGATGACGTTTGCCGAATGGAAATTCGGGGCGGGTAAAGGTGTCGAAACAGCTGCATTTTATACGCTTGGAACCGGGATTGGCGGCGGGCTGATCATCAATAATAAATTGCATCTTGGCATCGGCGGGGCAGCCGGAGAACTCGGTCACGTCATCGTAGATTTGCACGGCGATGCCTGTGGATGCGGCAGCCGGGGTTGTGTCGAAGCTTATGCTTCCGGCCCTGCGATTGCCGCGATGGGGATGAAAGCTGTCGTGCAGGGATTGACGACGAGTCTGGCAGAAATGTGCGACGATGATCTGAATAAAATTACGCCGGAGCTGGTCTGCCAGGCGGCGCTTGCCGGAGACGCGATTGCCAAAGATATTTATGAACGGGCGGGAAGTTATATCGGGATCGGAGTTTCCAGCATCATCACTGCGATTAATCCGCGCCGCATCGTTTTCGGCGGAGGAGTGGCGGCGGCAGGGGGATTAATACTTGACCCTATTCGCCGCACTGTCCGTTCACGTGTGACGTTGATCAATATTGATGAGGTTCATATCGTCTTGGCGACGCTGGGAAATAATGCCGGAATTGTCGGCGCGGCAACTTGGGCAAACCAGCAAATTTCAGAAGGAGCCTCATGAAACTTGGTATTGTGAGTGCGCCTTTTCCACAACTTTCACTGGCCGAATTGGCGCAGTGGTCGAATGAGAATGGTTTTCAGCTACTTGAATTGATGTGCTGGCCGGTCGGTCAATCTGAACGCCGCTACGCCGGTGTGACTCACGTTGATGTCATAGATTTTACCAAATCGAAGGCTATCAAAATTAAAAGTCTGATGAAGAAACATCAGCAGGAGATTTCGGGGCTGGGCTATTATCCAAATCCGTTATCGTCTGACTTGGCGCAGCGAAAATTCGTTATCGAACATTTGAAAAAAGTCATCGTCGCCGCATCTTTATTGAATGTGCCAGTCGTCAATACTTTCGTCGGACGAGACAAAGATAAAACCCTTGAAGCCAATTTTGATGAATTCGCCAAAGTCTGGAAACCGATTATTAAGTTTGCAGCTGAACAGGGCGTGAAAGTCGCAATTGAAAATTGTCCGATGATTTTCAGCAATGACGAATGGCCAGGCGGAAATAATCTGGCGGTTTCGCCCTATGCCTGGCGCAAAATGTTTGAAATTATCCCCGACGCAAATTTTGGATTGAACCTCGACCCGTCGCATCTGATTTGGCAAATGATTGATCCTTGTCGGGTAGTTCGGGAATTCAAATCCCGAATTTTTCACGTCCATGCGAAAGACCTGGAAATTGATCGCGAAGCACTATATGAGCGCGGTATCACTTCACTGGGTATGGGTTGGCAGCTTCCTCGTTTACCGGGCCTTGGTGAAGTGCCATGGGATCGTTTTATCGCGGCGCTTTATGCGGTTGGATACGATGAGGCAATCTGTATTGAACACGAAGACCGGGCATTTGAGAAAACTGAAGATTTGGTTCAGCGCGGTTTTCTGATTGCGCGCGATAGACTGCGTCCCCTGATTCATTAACCGGAACATTAAAATTTCCACAGAATGTCCCCTTAAATCCATTCTCACTCACTTTTTGAATTTAATGGGCAAAATCCCCCTGAAGAATTTGTTTTGCCAAGAGGCTTTCTTGTGGTACTTAGTACTCTTTAGGAGGGTTCTGAATGCAAGCTATGGCTGGGGCAGAAATACGACAAGTTGATGTATTATTAGTAGATGACGACAAGACTGGCTTAATGATTCTCACGCGCAGTCTGGAGCGTGCCAATTTTAGTGTGGCTGCCGTTGACAGCGCCAACCGGGCTTTGGAACTCTTAACCTCCGAAATCAAACCTGAAGTTATTATTGCTGATATTAGTATGCCGGAAATGGACGGCTACGAATTCTACCGCCAAGTCCGTGCCAAAGGGCTTTCAGACACGCCGTTCATTTTTTGTTCCGGTCGTGACGGCGCCTTGGATCGTGTTTTGGGGTTGCGGATGGGAGCCGATGATTATCTGGTGAAACCCATTGTCCCCGAAGAAGTAATTTTAAAAGTTCGTCTTCAACTCACCAAAATTCAATATTTACGCGCGCTCAAAACGGCGCTGGTACGCAAGGATTCTTCGGTTATTATGAGCGGAAATTTCGGCGGCATCAGTGTGGTCGACGTCCTGCAAACGGCGCGGATGCTGGGCAATGGCGACTACGCCGTTCATCTGACGACCGAAGAAGACAGCGGTGGCGTCTATTTGAAAAATGGTCAGGTACTGCACGCCGAAACAGGCTGGGCGATTGGCCCGAAAGCTTTTTCCCGCTTACTGACCTGGGAAAAAGGCAGCTTCATTATTGAGTATAAGCAATTCGACGATGATCGGACGATGGTGGGCGGATTGGAAGAATCAATGCTTGAACATCTCACGCAAATTGATGAAGTCCGTCAACTGCGCAGCGAAATTGAATACCACGGGAAAAAATTTATTTGCAGCCCTTTCCCAGAACCTATCAACGAAGCCGAAATGCACATCTGCAAAATGCTGCAATCGCCACTTTCGCTGGACAAACTTTTTGACGATTCCAAAATGAATGACCGCACCATCGCCGAAGCGTTATTACAACTGATTAAAAGCGGTGGCGTCGGCGCAGTGTCAGACCTGTAGCGTGAACTGCTAGTTCGCGCTGAGTCCACAACAAGTTATTTCCAAAGCGCAAGTAATGTTAACAGCGCGAACTAACAGTTCACGCTACTTTGAAATCCCTACCTGCCCCAGCGCGAACGCATAATCAAACGCCGTATCCTTCAACCGATCATATCTTCCCGAAGCTCCGCCGTGACCGCCTGGTTCGAGTTTCGTTTTAAATAAAATCAGATTTTTATCTGTCTTCATTGCTCGTAATTTGGCAACGTACTTCGCGGGTTCCCAGTACATTACCTGACTGTCATTCAGCGAAGTTCGCACCAGCATCGTTGGATAATCCTTCGCTTCGATGTTGTCATAAGGCGAATAGGATTTCATGTAGTTGAACGCTTCTTTTTCGTTGGGATTTCCCCATTCCAGATATTCTCCAACTGTCAAAGGCAACGAAGAATCAAGCATCGTATTCATCACATCCACGAACGGAACGTACGTCATCACGGCCTTATGAAGATCGGGACGCAGATTTGAAACGGCTCCCATTAACAGGCCTCCCGCGCTGCCTCCGGTGATGATGAGCTTATCTTTGCTGGTGTAATTTTCTTTGATGAGATGTTCACTGCACGCAATAAAATCGGTGAACGTATTCATCTTCACCATCATTTTTCCGGCATCGTGCCACGGCTTGCCAAGGTCTCCGCCGCCGCGAATATGCGCGACACCAAAAATAAATCCGCGCTCCAGCAGGCTGACCCGGTTTGAAGAAAAATCTACGTCGTTGCTGATGCCATACGAACCGTAGCCTTCCATAAGCACCGGATTTGAACCATCGAGCTTCATTCCTTTTTTATAAACAATTGAAATCGGAATCTTCGTGCCATCGCTGGCGGTGGCGTAAATTCGCTCAGATTGATAAAGGGATTTATCGTAGCCGCCCAGCACTTCCATAGATTTCAGCAGCTTACTTTTGCGAGATTTCAAGTCGTATTCAAATACTGAATTCGGCGTGACAAACGATAAATATCCGTAGCGAAATTTTGTCGTATCAAATTCGGTATTCTGGCTTCCGAACAATGAATATACGGGTTCGGGGAAACCAATGAAGTGTGATTCATTGGTTTTTACATTCACAACTTTCAGTGAATTCAACCCGTTTTCGCGTTCGTGGACGACGTAGTTGTTTACAAAAAAATCCGTGTCTTCAATCATTACCCCATCACGATGCGGAATGATTTCCTTCCAGTTTTTCTTTGATGGATCAGAGACAGGAGTGCTCACTAAACGAAAATTTCTCCCTTTGTCGTTGGTGCGAATGTAAAACGAATCGCCGTGATGATCGGGATAATATTCATGATCATTTTCACGTGGAAGCATAATTTTTAAGGCTTCGTTCGGCTGATTCGCTGGCAGGTAGCGGAATTCAGAAGTGGTGGCGCTGCTGATTTCCAGAAAGATAAAACCTTTGCTGCGCGTCCGTGCTGAACCTACACGATAGAGTTCGTCCTTCTCTTCATAAAGTAATTCGGTTTTGCCGCCCAGCGTCTGGCGAAAGAATTTGTCTGAACGTTTCGTCGTCGCGTCTTCCGTGCAATAGAACAAAGTTTTGTTATCCGTTGCCCACGAAAGCGAAGTCACGCGTTCGGCGGTGTCCGGCAGTTCCTGTCCTGTCCGCAAATCCTTGATGTGCAATTTGTATTGACGAAAGCCCGAATCGTCGGTGGTGTACGCCAATAAATTGCCGTCATCGCTGACGTTGAAAGCGGCGATAGAGAGAAACGGTTTGCCCTTCGCCATTTCATTCATCTCCAGCAGGATTTCTTCTTTGGCTTTGAGATTCCCCTTTTTACGGCAATAAATCGGATATTGCTGACCTTGCTCGGTGCGTGTGTAATACAGGTATCCGCCTTTGGGGTACGGCACACTTAGATCCGTTTCTTTGATCCTTCCGAGCATTTCCTGATACAGCGCGGTCTGAAATTTTTCTGTCGGCTTCATGAAAGCTGCGGTGTATTCATTTTCAGCTTTGAGGTAATTAATGACTTCAGGATTGGATTTTTCACGTAACCAAAAATAATCATCGACTAACGCGATGCCGTGAATATTGGTTGTTTTAGGCAGTTTTTTAGCGACTGGTGGTGTCTGAGACATAGTTTGAGAAATTCCTGTGAACAATAAAATGATAATAACTCATGTTACGCAGCGAGAAATCTTGAGATAAACTTGACGTATGGACAAGACTCTGTTTGACCTCTACACCGATTATTTATTGTGTTCGTTTGGCTCG
>JAYTCQ010000012.1:0-16740 GCA_043736395.1 Blastocatellia bacterium
CTGACCGACGGCATCGACAGCAATCGCGGACGCAAGACGCAACAACAAGCATTACATTCCCTGCTCGAAGCTGAAGTACCCGTTTACGTAGTCAGCAAAACTGAGATTCAACGACGTCACGAAAAAAGCGAATTAGAATTTTATCGCGCCCAATCTTCCCTCGATAAAATCCGCATTGATGGCATCAAAGTGAGCCTTGAAGCCTTGGATAACAGCGAGCAGTGGCTTAACAAATTAACGGAGGAAACTGGTGGCAGATTATTTTTACCGACAAGTTTTGATGAACTCGAATCCGTCTACACGCAAGTTGCCGATGAGCTGCGCAGCCAGTACTTGATTTACTACACGCCAGAAAACACCAATAAAGACGGGCGTTATCGCGCTGTGAAAGTAAAAACATCAAAGCCTGAATATCACGTGACTTCGCGGTTGGGGTATTATCCGCGCTAAGAAAATTCTATGAAAAAATATATCTTGGGCATTGGCACAATTCTGGCATTACTATTTTTAAGTCTTGTTGGAAGTGGGTTCTATTTTAATCGGGTTATGAATCTGCCAACCGGCAGTATGTCGAATACAATTCTTCCAGGAGAAAAATTTTTAGTCTCTGGATTCTATTCTGAAATTAATCGTGGGGACATTATGGTCTTCAAATATCCGCCCGACCCAAAAATAAGTTATATCAAGCGGGTAATTGGTTTACCTGGAGAAACCATTCAGATTCGTGGTCAAAAAGTTTTTATTAATAATCAAGAGCTATTTGAAAAACGTGTCACTTGCGAGATGAATTATCAAGATGAAAAAGCGCCGCTTAAAGAAATCTCGATTGAAGGGGTCGGGACTTATTCTACCCATCACAACAAGGATAATGATCCTGATGATTCTACAAACTCTGAAATGAAATATGGAGTACACGAGCCTCTAAAAATTCCTAGCGGTGAATATTTCATGATGGGGGATTCTCGAGATAATAGTTTGGACAGCAGGTATTGGGGCACAGTGAAGGCCAAAGCCATAGAATATAAAGCTAAAATAATTGTTTCTTCTCCCGACGATTTGAGGCTATTCACGGATCTAAAATGACGCTTGATCACATCATCATCGGCGCAGGAATCACAGGACTCGTCACCGCGCATTCACTCAAAAAATCGGGGCAAAACATTCTCGTCCTCGAAGCCAATGAACGCGCAGGCGGAGTCATTCAAACGATTGACGCTGATGGATTTCTACTCGAACGCGGGCCGAATTCCCTGCGGGGGACGCACGAATTTCTTGACTTGATTGATGAATTAAATCTCCACGATCAACTCGTGACCGCTGATCCGAAAGCTCCGGCATACGTCTATTTCAATCAATGTTTACAGCCTGTTCCGATGAGTCCGCCCGCGCTCATCAAAACAAAATTAATCTCAACAGCAGGAAAATTACGCTTGCTGCGCGAACCATTTATCACTGCCCAAAAAGACACCGAAGAAGAAAGCCTTGCTTCATTTGTCGAGCGAAGATTAGGTAAAGAAATTCTTGAACGATTAGTCGCGCCGTTCGTGTCAGGCGTATACGCAGGCGATCCCGCGAAGCTCAGCGTCCAGGCCAGCTTTCCAAAACTGGCAGAATTTGAAGCCAATGCCGGAAGCATCATTAAAGGCGCGATCAAATCTTCACGACAAGCAAAACCAGCGCAGCCTCAACGATCACTGCTCCCGTATCGTCTCTGTTCATTTCGTAACGGAATGCAAACGCTGACCGACACATTAACGAAATCGCTTGGCGATTCATTGCTGACTTCAGCACGAGTGACCAAAGCTTCGCGTTTTTCCAATTCAAAATTTCAGGTTAGTTACAAACAAAATAACGAAACAAATATCGTCGAAACAAATTCGCTAATTATCACGACGCCTTCGTTTGCAGCCGCGCAAATCATCAGTGAAATCGCACCTGAAATCGGTTCCCTGCTGAGTGAAATTCCGTATACTTCTTTGGTTACTGTTCCGCTGGCATATCGTAAAGAACAAATTTCGCGTGCGCTGGATGGCTTCGGATTTTTAGCTCCGCGTGGACAAGGATTGCGTACGCTTGGCAGCATTTGGAATACTTCATTGTTTGAAAATCGCGCACCGGAAGGTTGGGTACTGCTCAACAATTTTATCGGAGGCGAAACTGATCGTGAAGCGATGACGTTAAATGATGATGACCTGATCGCTATCGTGCATCGTGATTTGCAAAAAGTCTTAGGTATTTCCGGCGAACCACGACGGCTGCCTATTACCCGTTGGCCACGCGCAATTCCGCAATACAATCTCGGTCACGCCAAAAGAATTGCTACAATAGAAAATGCGTTGCAAAAATATTCTGGTTTAAAATTACTGGGAAATTATTTGCACGGCGTAGCGCTTGGCGATTGTATTAAAAATGGGATGGCGCATTAAAATTGTACGATGAACTGTTAGTTCATCGGATTCGGTGGAAAATTCTTCCGGTTGAGACCGCGTGAACTAACAGTTCACACTACCGTTGTAGAAAAATGAGCTTCATAAAGATCAATAAAATTAGTATCCTCATTGGAACCCTTTTGGTTTTATTGATGCTTGTGGCGGTTGCTTTTATGATCCTTGGGGAACGTGATGTTTTTAAATCTGAAGCGCTTACTCTTATTGAGCAAGTACGAACACCAGCTTCTGAACCTTCAACACTTTCGACTAAAAATCTGAAGCTCATCGTAAAAAAATCAGAGCGAAAAATGTATTTGTACAAAGACAAAACTCTAAGCAAAACCTACAATATCGCGCTTGGATTTAATCCCATTGGAACCAAAATCAAACAAGGCGATGGTGCTACACCCGAAGGCGAATATTTCCTGACTCACAAAAATCCAAAGAGCAAATTCTATCTTTCACTCGGCGTCAGTTTCCCTAATGTTTCGGATGCAGCGACAGGCTTAAAAAATAAATTTCTGACACAATCAGAACATGACGCAATTGTGAAGACACATATGACGGGACAAAAACCACCGCAAAACACGAAACTCGGCGGCGATATTTTTCTGCACGGCGGAGGAACCAGCACCGATTGGACTTGGGGATGTATCGCACTGAGCAATGAAGATATTAAAGAATTATTTGATTTGTTGCCGCTGAAAACACGAATAAGAATAGAACCATGAAGAGTAGACGGTAGACAGGAGACGGTAGTATTTTTAACTACCGTCTCCTGTCTACTGACTACTCTTTTCCACTGATTACTATGAAAATTCTTTACCTCGATTGCTTCGCTGGCATCAGCGGCGACATGACTATCGGCGCACTGCTGGATTTGGGACTTGATTTTGAATTCCTCAAAAGTGAATTATCAAAATTAGGAGTTTCAGGTTATGACCTAAGCCTGTCCCGCGTAGATCGCAGCGGCATCAACGCCGCAAAATTTGATGTGCTACTTTCCAACATTCAAATCAATCACGATCACTCGAATGGCGATCATTCACACACACACGACTCATCACTCATCACTCATCACTCATCACTCGATACTTCTTCTCACTCCCATGACCATCGCTCGCTTTCAACGATCAAGCACCTGATTGAATCTTCAACGCTCAGCGAAAAAGTGAAGAAAAATTCGCTCGCTATCTTCCAACGTATCGGCGAAGCAGAATCCAAAATTCACGGCGTAGACATTGAAACCGTTCACTTCCACGAAGTCGGCGCGGTGGATTCCATTGTAGACATTATCGGAGCCTGCATCGGCCTTGAAGCTCTTGGCATCGAAAAAATTATTTCTTCACCGTTGCACGTTGGCTACGGCACATTCACCTGCGCGCACGGAACCTATCCAATTCCCGGCCCTGCCGCGACAGAGATTTTGCGCGGTGTACCGATCTACGCGAAAGAAATCGAAGGCGAATTGGTGACTCCAACCGGAGCCGCCATCGTCGCCACGTTGGCGGCAGAATTTTCAAAAATGCCAATGATGCGCGTCGAAAAAGTAGGCTACGGTGCAGGAACGCGAACGTATGAAAAATTCCCGAATGTGTTGCGAGCCGTAATCGGAGAATTAGAAATTGAAGACTCAACACCTGATACGATCAGCGTGATCGAAGCAAACATTGACGACCTCAGCCCGCAAATTTTCGGACATGTAATGGAACAAGTATTAGCCGCAGGCGCGCTCGACATTTTTTATACGCCCGTTCAAATGAAAAAAAATCGCCCGGGGATTTTGTTGACGTTACTCTGCGCTGTCGGAGATAGAGAGAAATTTATTGATCTGATTTTCCGCGAAACGACTACGCTGGGAATTCGTCATCGCGATGAAAAGCGTGTAATTTTGCGGCGCGAATTTGTCACGGTAGAAACGGAATTCGGTGCGATCAAAATGAAAATCGCTCATAATGCAAACGGCGAAATCATCAACGCTGCTCCTGAATTCGATGATTGCTTGTCCGTTGCAAGAAAACATAAGACTTCAGTTCGAATTGTCCAGTTAGCCGCCTTACGAAAATATTCTAACTAATCACTGGAAATGCCTACCCTGGGAACGCCGGCATCCTGTGGGCGAAACCATGGCGATCAAATTAACTGCGATGCAAAGTAATCCCTGTGTGAGGCCCGCCCGTAGGATGCCGGTGTTCCCAGTGTAGGCATTCCCAGTGGATTCCGCGCCCCATTTGCTCATGCCCTTTCCGTCCGTTAAAATTCACAGTTTGCACTTATATCCAAAAATTCACTGATTGCATTCTATGGCTATCGAAAAAATTACGGTGCGCGGTGCGCGGCAGCACAATCTCAAAAACATTAACGTAGAAATTCCCCGCAACAAATTAACTGTCATCACCGGACTTAGCGGTTCGGGAAAATCTTCGCTCGCGTTCGATACGATTTATGCCGAAGGGCAGCGGCGATACGTCGAATCGCTGTCGGCGTACGCGCGGCAATTCCTCGAACAGCTTGAAAAACCCGACGTAGATTCAGTCGAAGGTTTATCACCCGCGATTTCGATTGAGCAAAAAACTACCAGTCGCAGTCCGCGTTCGACGGTGGGAACCGTGACGGAAATTTATGATTATTTGCGTCTGTTATTCTCTTCAATCGGGCAGCCGCATTGCCACAAATGCGGGACGCCGGTGACACGACAATCAACTGAAAATATTATTCAGACGATTAAAGCATTGCCGCCGGGCGAACGTGTCATGGTGCTCGCGCCCATTGTTCGAGGACGCAAAGGTGAATTCAAAAAGGAACTCGACGGTATTCGCACGACTGGATTCACCCGCGCTCGCGTCGACGGCGAAATGCGTTCGCTCGACGAAGACATCACGCTCGACAAACGCAAAAATCATTCCATCGAAGTCGTCATTGATCGCTTGATGATCAAAGATGGAATTGTGCAACGATTGGAAGAAGCCGTTAAAATCGCCACGAAAATGACGGATGGAATCGTGATTGTAGCCATAGTTGACGGCGAAGAAACACTGTATTCCGAACGCCTGGCGTGCGTGAATTGTGGTATCTCAATTCCGCAACTGGAGCCACGTTCCTTCTCATTTAACAGCTCTTACGGAGCCTGCAAAAAATGTAACGGCATTGGCACCAAACCGGAAATTGATCCGCTTCGATTGATCGTTGACGACACAATAGCGATTTCAAAAATTACGTTTTTTAATGATGCTTATATTGATCCGTACCTTCGCGGAGTTCTATTAGCGGTCGCTCGTCATTTCGGAATTTCACCTGAGACTGAATTTAGAAAGCTACCACCAAAAGCGACGAACGCCTTTCTTTACGGCCTCAGCGAGAAGATAAAATTTGTTCATAACACCTATGAATACGAATCAAAATGGAAAGGTGTGAAGCAGTGGCTGGAAGATCAGTTGCAAAAATCCGCTGCAAAAATTGCCAATGGAGACGAAGGCGAATCACGCGGAACTCCAATTGAAGATTATATCGCCCCCGTAATTTGTTCATCGTGCGACGGCAAACGACTGCAACCGGAATCGCTCGCCGTCAAAGTCAAAGATCGCTCCATTGCCGATTATACGGCCTTAACCCTGGCTGAAGCCGGACAGGAATTTGACGCCTTGGCACTCAATGAACGTGAAGAATTAATTGCCGGAAGAATCCTGAAAGAAATCCGTGATCGGCTGCGATTTTTGCTGGCAGTCGGCTTAGGCTATTTGACGTTGGATCGCGCCTCCGCCAGCATTTCCGGCGGTGAAGGACAACGTATTCGCCTCGCTACGCAAATCGGTTCACAGCTGCGCGGAGTTCTCTACGTGCTCGATGAACCTTCGATTGGATTGCATCCGCGTGACAATCAAAAATTGCTGGATACCCTGCAAAGACTGCGTGATATTGGCAATACTGTCATCGTCGTCGAACATGATGAAGACACCATGAGGCGCGCCGATTACCTGATTGATCTTGGCCCCGGCGCAGGTTCTCACGGCGGCGAAGTCGTAGCCAGTGGAACGCCGAAAGAAGTCATGAAAAATTCCGATTCGCAGACGGGACAATATTTATCCGGCAAAATCGGCATTCCAACGCCATCACGCAGGCGCCTCGCGGAAGGTAATAGGCTTATTATTAAAGGCGCTTCCGAACACAATCTAAAACACGTCGACGCCAGCTTTCCATTAGGCTTGCTGACAGTTGTGACCGGCGTTTCCGGTTCCGGTAAATCAACGTTAATTGATGATATTTTGTACCGTTCCGTCGCCCGAAAACTTTATCGAAGCCTGGCTGAACCCGGCGCGCACGAATCTATCGAAGGCCTTGAGTTCATTGATAAAATTATCGAAATTGATCAGTCTCCGATTGGGCGGACACCGCGCTCAAATCCTGCAACGTACACTGGATTATTCACGCCAATTCGTGAACTGTACGCGATGCTGCCTGAGAGCAAGGCCCGTGGATATAAGCCCGGACGCTTCTCGTTCAATGTCAAAGGCGGACGCTGTGAAGCGTGTCAGGGCGACGGCATGAAGCGCATCGAAATGAATTTCTTGCCCGATGTTTACGTCACCTGCGAAGTCTGTCGCGGGCAACGTTATAACCGCGAAACGATGGAGGTTCGATATCAAGGAAGAAGCATCGCGCAGTTGCTAGATACAACCATCGAAGACGCTCTGGAAGCGCTGCAAAACATTCCGCAGATCAAACAAAAATTGCAAACATTAAGCGATGTTGGATTGGGCTATGTGAAGCTCGGACAATCTTCGACGACGCTTTCAGGCGGCGAAGCGCAGCGCATCAAATTATCGAAAGAATTATCGAAACGAGCGACCGGAAAAACGGTTTATATTCTGGATGAACCAACGACGGGATTACATTTTGAAGATGTCAGAAAGCTGATTGACGTCCTGCAAAAATTGGTTGAGATGGGGAATACGGTCATCATCATTGAGCATAATTTAGACATCATGAAATCTGCGGATTGGATCATTGATTTAGGGCCGGAAGGTGGCGAAGGCGGTGGAAGAATTGTTGCTGAAGGAACTCCAGAAACGGTAGCGAAGAATAAAAAATCGTATACAGGACATGCGTTGAAGGCGGTGCTTTAGGGAACGTCTTTACTGGGAGCGCCCGCATCCTGCGGGCGAAACCGTGGCGAGCAAATCCCTGCGATGCAAAGTGATCCTTGTGTGAGGAGCGCCCGCAGGATGCGGGCGCTCCTCGTAAAGGCGCTCCCGGCGTGAATTATATGTCGAATAAATACCAACAACTCATCACCGAAGTGAATGATCTAACAGCGCGGCTCAATGAACGCTATCGTTCACACCTGCAATGCCGTTCCGGCTGTAGCGGTTGTTGTCATCATCACTTATCCGTCTTCCCTGTTGAAGCCGCAATCATAAAAGTAGCGATTCAGGATTTGCCTCAAATTTTGCAGGAACGAATTCACCAACAAGCCATCTCAGTCGTAGAACACGAAACTGAAATCTGTCCGCTGCTTGTTGATGACAAATGCTCCATCTACAATTCGCGTCCAATCATTTGTCGCACACAAGGGCTGCCATTACTGTACGAAGCTGAAGATGCCAACCAGGAAGTTGATTTTTGCCCGCTCAATTTCACGGCTGAAAACGCAACAGATGCGCTCGAAGAAAATCATCTTGTCCCGCTCGATGCTTTGAATCTAAAGCTCTCAATTGCTAATCTTGAATTTTGTCAGGCTCACGAAATCGAGCCGAATCAACGCATCAAAATGGCCGATCTCTGCACATGAAAATCTCTGTCAAAATCAACGTCTTCAACGAAGAAGACAACATCGCCGCCGTCTGTGAATCAGTCGCCTGGGCAGATGAAATCATTATCGTAGATTCTGACTCCACAGATCGCACGGTAGAAATCGCGCGCCGTTACACTGACAAAATTTATAATCGCGAATTCAAAGGATACAAAGACAAACACGAGTTTTCAGATTCCAAAACTACCGGCGATTGGATTTTTTGGATTGATGCCGATGAACGTGTGACACCGGAATTACAGACTTCGATTGAAAAAGTCAGGCAAACTGATCCGGCGAAATTACCCGATGGATTTTGGATTCCACGCAGCACACAATACCTCGGACGCTGGATCAAACATTCAGGCTGGTATCCCGATTATCAAATGCGCCTCTATCGCAAAGCCGCGAGTTACTGGGACGGCGTAGCACCCCACGAAGTCGCCCACGTACGCGGCAAAACGGAAAAACTTTCCGGCGAATTTTTGCATTATACAAAACGTAATTTAAGCGAACACAATCACGTTCTTGACAGATACACTTCACTCGCTGCCGAGCAACTTCATCAAAAAGGAAAACGCGTCCGCGGGATTGATTTATTCGTCGTCCCCATCGCCGCCTTTATTCGCAGCTACATTATCAAACAAGGCTTTCGCGACGGTGTACCGGGATTGATCATTGCGATGTTTACGGCTTACAGTGTATTTTTGAAATTTGCGAAGGTGTGGGAAAAGACTTCACAGCAAGGAGCGAAGTGAAATGTTTATTAGTAAAATTGAACTTAAAAATTTTAAGCGATTCACTGATCTAACCGTTGATCTACAAGGTGTTCCAAACCCGCCAAAGCTAGTATTAATGATTGGAGAAAACGGTAGCGGGAAAAGTTCTGTTTTTGACTCATTTGAGTGGCTTTCCCAATTCGGTAAAAATGAGAACCCTGAAACAATGGTGAGTATTCACAACAGACTCGTCATCGAACTTCCATATTATAAAAAGAATGAATTAGACGCTGAAGCAGTTTTGTACTTCGACGACAATAAGATTTTATTCCGGAATAGTAATGGAATGTCCACCGGAGCAAATCCCTGGGCAGGCTTAGCCTTTTATGGGCGGAGTGCACTTAGGTCAGTCCCGCAATTAACACGCACTACTATTGGTGGGCGTGAAGGAATAGCAGCACAAGATAATGATCGTCCTCGGTTTTACATTGAGCAAGATACACGTTTTGAGAATGATATTGACATCTTAGCAGAGAGAATTGTAAATGAAATTTTTGTGGAAGGGCGATTCGACGCGGACGAACTTAAAAAAAGGTACATCGAACCGATAAACAAAGCTTTACAAAATGTCTTTACCGATGATCCAGCAATATCCCTTACGCTTGTTTTGATTATGCCACCGTTGCAAGGTAAGCCCGTGCAAATTCGCTTTAGAAAAGGAAAGTCTGAAATCCCTTACGATCTGTTAAGTAATGGAGAAAAAGAAGTAGTCAATATTCTTTTCAACCTATTCATACGCCGAGGCTCGTTCCAGAATACGATCTATTTTATTGACGAACTAGATGTGCATCTCAACACCGCACTCCAATACAATTTAATCAAAGAAATCACAGAAAATTGGATTCCAGACAATTGTCAACTATGGACGGCAAGTCATTCGCTAGGCTTTATCCAATACGCGCGTGAGGCTAAACACGCAGAAATCCTTGACTTCGATCAGTTAGACTTTGATGTACCACAAACGATAACTCCGCAACCTAAAGAAATTCTGGAAATGTTTGAGGTCGCTGTTCCCAAAGCCCTCATGCTCAAAGTCTTTCAGGGTAAACAAATCGTTCTTTGCGAAAATAAGAATGATGAGTATTTCAATTTACTAGCACTGCCGGATAAAATTTTTGTTGGCGTACAAGACAAACGTCAGGTTTATCTCAATGCCAAAAATAATCCAGCATATTTTGGTTTAATGGATCGTGATTACTTAACAGAAGTTGAGATAGTTAAAATACGAAAAAAACTAGAAAACTTAAGGATTCTAGAGTTTTACGCTTTTGAAAATTATTTGTATCATCCTGAAAATTTGGCTGAACTTTTTCCTGCTTTCGATGTAGCGAATTACACCGCAGACATCATTCGTCAAAAAAATGAACAACGTGATTACATCCTGACTGGTTTAGAATTAGCTCGCCGTGGATATTCGGTTCTCAACGACGAAAATATTGAGCGGGACAAAAATGGCATTGAAACAATTGTCTCCGCTTTGCAGAGTGACAAACTTGAAATTTTTTATCCTTACTTCGATATGAAAACTCGATTTAATCGCCACTTGCTTAGCTCATTAAATCTTACTCCATCAAAACTTATCCAAAGTAATTGGTTCAAAACATCCATCAGTAAAGTGCTAACCTCGTAATGAAAACTGTCATCCTCTGCGGTGGTCGCGGTATGCGCCTCGGTGAACACGGCATTAACATTCCAAAAGCGTTAATTGACATTGGTGGGAAGCCCATGTTGTGGCATTTGCTCAACTATTATTCTCATTTTGGATTGAATGATTTCGTGCTGTGCCTTGGCTATCTTGGCGCGGCAATCAAAAATTATTTTGAAGCAAATCCCGAAGATTGGAACATTACTTTTGCCGATACCGGACTCGACACTAACACCGGAGGCCGCATCAAACGCATCAAACATTATCTCGGCGAAGATGAAGAATTCTGTGTGACGTATGGCGATGGACTTGCGAATGTTGACCTGCCTGCGCTGCTACAATTTCATCGTTCGCATACTAAAATCGCGACGCTAACGACTGTCAATCCGCGTTCACAATTCGGAGTTCTGAAATTAGATGAAGAAAATTCGGTAATAGAATTTCAGGAAAAACCGTTGCTGAAGGAATGGATCAATGGAGGCTTTTTCGTCTTTACTCGTCGTATTTTTGATTACGTTAATGATGATTCCATTCTCGAGCGTGAACCATTTGAACAGTTGGCGAATGAACGCGAAGTGATGGCTTTCAGGCATTCGGGATTTTGGAAATGCCTCGACACTTACAAAGATAATTTGGAATTCAATCAATTATGGGACGATAATAAAGCTGCCTGGAAATTATGGAAATAGCGAAGCGCTGACACTGGAGTTATGCAATGCTAGAGCAACTACCTAAAATTCATATCGGCACACAAGGCTGGAATTATGATGCCTGGGTTGGTTCGTTTTATCCTCGCTGGACACGTCCGGCAGATTTTCTGGAAGTGTATTGCAAAGCCTTTGAAACCGTCGAAATTGATTCCAGCTTTTATGCGATTCCCTCCTCCGCTTCCATCGCTTCGTGGTACAAACGAAGCCCTGAAAATTTTATCTTTTCCTTAAAACTTACACAGGAAATTACCCACGTGAATCGTTTGCTGGAAAGCGAAGAAACCTTGCTCCGCTTCTGTGATCGCGTCCGCGGCTTAGCCGAAAAGTTAGGTCTCATCCTAATTCAACTCCCACCGGATTTTTCTCCGCGTTCGTTAACAGCAGTCGAAAAATTTCTTCCGTTACTGCCAACCGATATGCGTTTCGCGATTGAATTTCGTGATCGGCATTGGTTAATGGATGACATCGGCGAATACGTCACAGGTTTACTCAAAGACAACAAAGTAGCCCTGACGCTGAGCGATGGAAAATGGTTTACACGAGAAACGATGATCAATCTGACCCAACAACCCACCGCAGATTTTGCGTACGTGCGATGGATGGGGTCGCGAGAACTTACTGATTATTCAAGAATTCAAATTGATCGCGAAGCAGAGTTAGAGCAATGGGCACAGGGCTTTCAAGCGCTCCAACAAAATGTTTCTCAGATTTACGGCTACTTCAATAACCACTTCGCGGGACATTCTCCCGCTTCAGCGAATCAATTTAAAACGCTGCTGAAATTGCCAATTGTTCAGCCTGAAGATTTAGATAATCAGCCTTCGCTGTTTTGACAATATCTGCTCCAATCCGTATCTTCATCTCTCGCATTTCTTTTATTCAATCAGAATTAAAATCAGCGTGCAGCTCCAATAATATTTGCCATGTTACAAATTCTTCTAACCATCTTTCTCGTCGCATTTATGCCGCAACCTCCCGTCGAACGCCTGCTTTATGTGGCCGAATCAGGGTTGGGTTTACATTTACGACATTAACAATAATCACAAGCTGGTCAGAAAATTTGAAGTGCCGGGCACAGGCGAATTCAAAGGCATTTGCGCTGATCCCAAACGTGGCAAGCTTTATTTGAGTTCATACGTGAACGATCAACTGGTCTGTGTAGATTTGAAGACGGAAAAAATTGATTGGAAACTATATATCCCTGGCTACCCCGACAGCCCTGCTATCACGCCTGATGGCAAATTTATTTATCTGCCGAAACGCTACAGCAAAGGCTGGGATGTAGTAGATACCGACCTCCACAAAGTAGTCGCGTTCACCGAAGTCCCCTACGGCAATCCGCACAATACCTGGTGCAGCAAAGACGGCAAGAAAATGTATCTCGCCGCCCTCGGCAATGAAAATCTTTACGTAGCCGACACCCGTACCCATAAAGTCATCGCCATCGTCGGCCCTTTTACCCCAAACCCTGAAGACCCGTGGAGCTGGACGCAGAAAAAACACAACGGCCCCAAAGGCATTCGCCCCTTTGCGATTTCGGATGATGATCGTTATGCGTATGTAAATCTGGACGGAGTTTTAGGCTACGAGATTGGTGACATCAAAACAGGTAAGAAAATTGCCCGCGTAGATGTGCAGGGCTTCGAGAAACTTCGCGGCACTCACCTGCCCACCAGCCACGGCGTAAATATCAGCCGCGATCAAAAAGAAATATGGGTCAGTAACGATGCCGGGCCGTATATCCACGTATTTGATGCGACGACTACGCCGCACCAGCAAATTGCCGACATCAAACTGAATCACCGCAACGGATGGATTACGTTTGGTGTTGAGGGGCATTATGCTTATGCTTCTTCGGGCGATGTGATTGATACGAAGACTAAGAAGATTGTTGCAGAACTGGTGGAGAGTGAGAAACTTTTGGAAATTCAGTTTGAAGGCGGGGAGGTTGTGCGGGTGGGGACAAGGTAAAAAGACAATGAAGGATATTCAAGACTACTCAAAACTTTATCCGAATATGCCATTTGAAATCTGTCTGTTTTTTTCTCAGATAGAAACCAAGGATGATAGAGTTATTCACAAAGATGTACATGCATTTTGCGTTTACTATAATAAAAAATATCGTACAAAAGAATTTCCACAGCCAAGAGTAATTTCTAAAATGTGTGACATTCTTTGTGAGAACAACAAACTCTCCATTGTTAGAAAAGATGGCCCCGACAATAGTAATAGTAGTTATTTTTGCACCTTGAAACAAGTAGTAAAAACAGATGAAATTCTTCAAGCTTATTTTAACAAGAAGCTTAGCTACATAATTTATGGCTTTAAATATATTTATGATGATTACCAGAAGTATGTGTTGCCAGTGGAATATACTGACAAATCAGACAACCTTTCGTTGGGTACTTGCTTTTTGTATAAGGAAGGAATTGCAACTGCAAAACATTGCATTAAAGATGCAAAAAGGATTGCAATTCAAGGGATTTCCAAAGAGGATTTAGAAAATGCCAAGTTTGAAATTCACGATAATGAATTAATGGATTTGCTCTATATTCGATTTAAAAACTCAGTATCTGACACTATTGTTTTTAGCCAAAATGCAGAAATCCTTGACGAAGTAATGACTTTAGGTTACCCCAAAATAGCTGGTTATCATAATTTTCTAACAGCAGAAAACGCAAGTGTTTCTGCACGATATACTACTTCTTTAGGACAAATCGCCTCTAACGCAGAAGACATCTGGATAAAAGAGAAACTGTTTTTAATCACAGCAAAAATAAAAGGCGGAAATAGTGGTGGACCAGTCGTAAGTAAGGATGGTTCAGTAATTGGCGTTGCAGTTAATTTGACTGAAGGAGAGGGAGACTACGATGAACTCGGATATGGGACAGTAATACCAGTAACATTTCTTGACGACATGATAAATAAAGAGAACAAAATTTATTTGGACATTAGTAAAATTGAATTTAGAAATTTTGAATAGAATTACATCGCATAATATCGGTCGCACATCTTGCCAAGCCGAATTATTGCAATACACTATCAGTTTCGCTGATACGTTATGAACGCCCAATCGAGAAAAATCTTTGATGCCTGCGTCATCGGTTCGGGTGCAACAGGGGAACTTATTACGCAAGAACTTACCGCTGTATTTCCTCCCTTTTACTCGTAAACCAATGATGATCTTTCCATTCTCAATTCAGTATAGTAAGCGAATTAAAGTTAAAATTTCCGAGGAAAATCAACAAATAATATTAACTTATATTAGCACTTTCATTGACCAGTACCAGGGAGGCAACATTTCCCAACGTGGAAATCAAATACTTTTTGAAAGGGGTTATGGAGTAAGTCGAAGCCATATTTTTGCCACTATTGATGAAGGTGTATTTAGTCTTTTCGTAAAAGATGGCACTTACTTCTTAGCTTATGAATTTTCAATGTACAACCTATTTGCAATTGCTACTGTGATTACTATCGTCGCTTCATTTTTCTCAATCGAAGCAGGGTTAATTGGATTTCTTGCAATTGGCATCTTAAACTGGGTAATAACGATAATTCGACATAAAATTATGTTTCTAAAAATCTCAAAGAATCTCGCTCAACTTATTCAAGGGTAGGTAGGTCTTCAATTTTTTTATTAGTGCAATTCGCGATTATGAATATTCAAAAGAAAAAAATCTTTGATGTCTGCGTCATCGGCTCCGGTGCGGCGGGCGGTTTCATGGCGAAGGAACTCACCGCTGCCGGAGCCGACGTCATCCTCCTCGAAGCTGGATCACGCGGCAAAATCGAAGACCTCATGATTCACGATTGGCCCTATGAATTGCCGAAGCATGGCTTTGGATTGAACAAGCAGGCTTCGCTTTATCCTGATGGCATCGGCGGTGAACTCGTTCACACGGGCGACCGCGTAGGCATTGATCGGATTCGTACTTTGGGTGGCAGAACATTTCATTGGAATGCGGCTACGTTTCGTTTTTCGGCGGAGGATTTTCGGGAAAATTCTTTGCATGGGTTTGAAGAAGATTGGCCGATTAGCTACGACGAACTCGCGCCGTTTTATGACTACGTCGAAAAGGAAATGCACGTCTTCGGGACGAAAGAAAATTTGCCGCATTTGCCGGATGGAAATTTTGTGGCGGAGCCGCCGCACTTTCGCTGCTCAGAATTTATCGCGAAGAAAAAACTCGCGCCGCTTGGCATTAACGTCATCCCCGTTCGCAAAGCCGTCCTCAGAACACCAAAAGGAAATCGCGGAGCTTGTCATTACTGCGGGCATTGCATGGACGTGTGCGACGTCCGCGCGGTGTGGTCGAGCGATGTGACGGTCATCCCTGAAGCGCTGGCTACGGGCAAGTTGACGCTCAGGATGAATGCGCTTGCGAGGCAGGTTTTAGTCAATAAAGACGGGCTGGCGAGCGGTGTTTCCATCATTGATCGTACGACTGGAAAAGAAGAAGAAATTTATGCGAAGGTAGTTGTTCTCGGTTGCGCGACAATTGAATCGGCGCGGCTGTTGTTGAATTCGAAAAGTGAAAAATTCCCAAATGGCTTGGCGAATAACGGCGACAATGTTGGTCGTTATTTGAGTGGACATATTGCCGCTGGAGCCAACGGATATATCAGCGCGCTCGCGGGCAAAGACACCTGGGCGGGTGATGGGATGACGGATCACGCGTACATTCCGCGCTACAATCACCTGCGAGGGAAGAAAGATTTTGTCGGCGGCTTTGGGATTCAGTTGAATTATGCGAGCTATCGCAGTCCGCATCACGCGAAAGATGTGGGTGGATTTGGGGCTGGGTACAAGCAACGCGTACGCGATTTGCAGCCTGCGTTTATTCAGTTCGGTGCCTTTGCTAAAGGTGAACACAGTGCAAATAATCGCGTCACGATTCATCCCACAAAAGTTGATAAATGGGGCATCCCGACTCCGGCGATAAATTTTCATTGGAGCGAAAACGACCACAAATTATTTGCCGATATGCGCAGTGGAGTGCTCGAAATTTTCGATGCGATTGGAATGGATTTGGCGATGACGAATGGCTTGAATATTGGCGGCTTCGCTTCGCACGAAGTCGGGACAATCCGGATGGGCAAGAATCCGAAAACATCAGTGTTAAATTCTCACAATCAGGCGCACGAAGTGAAGAATTTATTTGTGGTGGATGGCAGCAGTTTCACTACGATGCCAGAGAAAAATCCGACACTGACGATTGCGGCTTTATCCGTGAGAGCTGCCCGATTTATTGCGGAGCAGAAGAAAAAACGAGAACTGTAATGCAGAAGCCCGTACGCAGTAAGGGTGCCCGTACTTCACTCGAACTTTCCACTTCAACCAATTATCGACTTAGGTGTGAAGGTACCCTTACTGCGTGCGGGCTTCTGC
>JAYTCQ010000013.1:0-5089 GCA_043736395.1 Blastocatellia bacterium
ATATCCAATTTCCCAGTTGTTTATTAATCATCTCCCAGCCTTGCCCAATCCAATCCCATTGGACATTCACATTTCTTGGTTGTTGCATATGGGTATCTCCTTAGTTAATTTCAATAAATTTTATTGCCACGAAGAAGGCGGTGGCGGCGGACTGTAATCACCATAACTCGGCGGAGGGGGAGGACTGTAACTGGCCGGGCTGTTCATTCCATCAAGCCCGAAAATCTGACGATAGGCGACCGCTGTGATGATAAAATGCAAAGGGTAGGACGCTAATAATCCGACATAACATACGATAGCGCCAAGGCTGGCGATGAGCTGCACAATAAAGGCAAAGAAGGTGTACATCAACCAGTCTTTTTTCGTAGCTTCGATACTGGCTTGAACGGCAGCGATTGGTCCCAGCTTTTTCTCAACGGCAAGTGGAATAGCGAAGTAGCATAAGCCCTGCGCAATAAATCCGGGGATAATACAAAGTGCCCCACCGATGATGCTAAGAATAATGACGCACAGCAATGTCCCTGCTACTCTCAGAAAACAATCTCCGCCGGAAAATAAATCTCCTAAACTGGTTGGTTCACCGCGCAACTGCTTGAAGGCAGTTTTGTAATATCCGCCCATCAGATAAGAAGCAACCAAAAAAATTATCGGATAAAGCACGAGCATCGCCAGAAAAATAAGTGGCGAAGGATCTGGAGGCGCTTCGCCATCTGACGGCATTGAGAATATTCCACCAATACCTAGCAGAATGAAAAAGGGAATCATCGAAACAAGCATAACGAGGAACGAAACCAGCGAATGGACGATCCACATTCCCCATTTTGCGGCAAATACCTGCCATCCTTCACCAATCCATTCCCATCGCACACTCGAAACTGTTGGCTGTTGCATAACTTCTTTTTCTCCTGATTTGAAAGGTCGACATTATTTTCACGGTTTCACGGTAGCGGATTCCGTGGATGGTTTTGGGGGAGAATCACTTAAATATTCGCGAATCGTTTTGGCGTAATGCGGAAAAACGATTTCAGGCTCTTCCAGTTCTGCATGCCAGCGTTTTTCCCATTCCAGACAAAAATAGCCTTTGTATCCGTTCGCCTTCAGCACCTGCACAGTTTCTTTCACGGGAACTTCGCCGGTTCCGGTCAACACGTAGCGGCGATCTTTTTCTCCGGCGAGAGGCGCGCGTGAATCTTTCAAATGTGTATGTCGTACAAATTTACCCAGCATTTTATAAGTGTCTTCCGGCTTTTCTTTGCTGAGCGCGAACGTATGATGTGCGTCCCACAAAAAACCAGTTGAAGTCATTTGGGAGCCTTTCAGGATTTGTAAAAGTGTTGGCGAATCGGTGAAATCTCCGTGCGATTCAATGACCGCAGCGACACCGCTGCCACGCGCATATTTGCCTAACTCGAGCATCCCGTCAATGATTCGCTCAACTGTCACGCGCCGTTCTTCTCCGGTGACTAAGCTATTGGGAAAAACGCGAACGTATTTCACTTCCATGCGATGCGCCAAGTCAATAAAGCGTTTCGCCTCGTCCATGTGTTTGGCACGTTTCGTCACATCAGGTTCGTGCAACATGGCCGAAGAGCCGAAATCAGAAATGACCAATCCCAAAGCTTTTAAATCCTTGATGCTGGTTTTGACATTTTCGCCTACAAATTCCGGGACTTTCGGCAAATCCATCTGATCTAGAATACCGCGCAGCTCAAGTGCCGCGTACCCGTTTTCAGCCGCATTTCGCAGGATGGTTTTCCAATCCCATTTCGGACAGCCCAGGGTCGAAAATGCAATCGGAGAGCGAGGCACTTTGCCTGCCGCCCAGATTTTCGAATTGATAATTGCAGGGGCGGCAATGATTGAAGTCAGTGTCGTTGCCAATGTAGTAATAAATTTTCTGCGAGTCGGTTGCTTCATATTTTTTTATTGGGCACGAATCACGAAGGAGAAACGGATTCATGTGAATGCGAGATGATCAGCAAGTTTTGCATCAATTACCTGAATTTTATCGAATAAGGATTTTTTGCGTCTGGTCCAACCTGCTACGGTTGTATTCTGACCGAGACCACTTACGGCTGCAAGGCTTCAGAAGTGTTTTGCAGGAAAATGTCTGTAGAGGCGGTAAAGTCTGTAGAGTCTATCGAGTCGGGAGAGTATGGAGAAGTCGCTACGCGGAGTGGGCTGTTGACTCTAAAGACTCTACAGCCCCTCCATTGCATTTCAACATTGACATCTATTCATCTTCAGCAAATTATACAGCTCATTGATGAAGATAAAATAAAAGCGCCAGTACACAAAAAATAATAGCAGTAGTAGAAACGTTCGATTCGTGTCCCCGGTTTAATTTTTCATTATGCAAAAATACGATTTAATTGTGATTGGCTCAGGGCCTGGCGGACAGCGTGCAGCCATCCAAGGTGCGAAACTCGGCAAGCGTGTCGCGGTCATTGAGAAAAAAGAAGTGGTTGGCGGCGCGTGCATTAACACCGGAACCATCCCCAGCAAAACAATGCGCGAAGCCGTACTGCATTTGTCGGGCTATCAATATCAAAATGTGTATGGGATGAATTACCGCGTCAAAGAAAAAATTTCGATTCAGGATTTATCTTTTCGCGTACAGCACGTCATCAAAACGGAGTGCGATGTCACCCAGGCGCAAATGACGCGCAACGGGATTGATTTGATTACCGGAGCCGCTAGTTTTATTAATTCTCATCAACTGAAAATTGAGAGCCAACAACACGGAACCACGGAACTTGAAGCTGATTTTGTAGTGATCGCCACGGGGACGCGTCCGGCGGTTTCGGCTACCGTGCCGATCAATAATCGCACGATCATTAACAGCGATCAGATTTTTGAAATGGAAGCCATTCCGAAAACTTTGATTGTCGTCGGTGGCGGCGTGATTGGAATTGAGTACGCTTCGATGTTTGCGGCGTTGGGTGTCAGAGTAATTCTGATTGAAAAGCGTCCGCGCTTATTGGAATTTGCCGATGATGAAATTATTGAAGCGCTGTCATATCACCTCCGCGATCACCGCGTCACGATGCGTTTAGGCGAAGAAGTTACAGGCGTGGAAGAAACTCCTGATGGCGCAGTCATTGCCTATTTGGAAAGCAAAAAGAAAATCGTTGGCGATGCGCTTTTATATTCCATCGGGCGGCAGGGCAATGTGGATTCGTTGAATTTAGCCGGAGCCGGACTCGAAGCCGATAACCGTGGACGCATCACCGTTGATGCCGAATACCGAACCGCGCAGCCGCATATTTTCGCGGTTGGTGATGTGATTGGGTTTCCAAGTTTAGCTTCCGTTTCGATGGAACAGGGAAGGCTGGCGGCGTGTCATGCGTTCGGCATTCCGGCGCATTCTGATTCTGGCAGCTATCCCTACGGCATTTATACGATCCCTGAAATTTCTTTTGTTGGCAAAACCGAAGAACAGTTAACCGAGGAAGATGTGCCGTACGAAGTCGGCGTTGCCTACTACCGCGAAATCGCGCGCGGTCAGATTCGCGGCGATACGACGGGACGCTTGAAATTAATTTTTAATCGCGACACCAAAGAAATTCTGGGAGTCCACATCATCGGCGAAGGCGCGGCAGAATTGGTTCATATCGGGCAGGCCGTTCTGACGCTGAAAGGAACCATTGAATATTTTATCAATACGGTTTTCAATTATCCAACGCTGGCAGAATGCTACAAAGCCGCCGCTTTTAATGGGCTGAACAAGCTTTCGCGTTTTAGCAGTTAAGAAAAAATGTATCGTAAACATCTTGTTTGCGATTCCGATTTTCAAATAATTCGAGTCACCAATTATGCTTACCATCGGAGTCTTAGCCGCAGAACATATCGCCGTCGGGCTGGTCAATGATCATCAACTGATTAGCCCCTTGCGGGTCTTTCCACCCGTAGACAGCGATTCAGATTTTCTGAATGAGCTGCCGAAAGATGAAATTGCGCGGCGCATCGCCGAACAAATTGAAGCGGTGATTGACGGGCAGGAAGTCGCCGCTATCGGGCTTGGCTTCCCTGGCATTATTCGTGACGGCTTAATTGAAGATTCACCGAATCTTCCGCAAATGAAAGGCCAACATCTGGCGCAGCAATTGTCTGCCTTACTGAGTCCGCGTGGCATTACCGCGCCCGTATACATCCTGAATGACGCCGATGCAATGGCGGCAGGAGTCGCCGCGACACAAGGATATTTAGATCAGAAAATTCGTGTCTGGTGGCTCGGCAATGGCATCGGTTTCGGGTTATATCCACCCATTCCCGGAGCCGGAGAAGGCGGACACATGGTTGTCACGCTTGACGCCAAAGAAGAATTTTGTCGCTGCGGCGGACGCGGACATTTAGAAGGAATCATGGGACACCGCGCCATGCGGATGCGCTTCCTCGATCTTGAACCCGAAGAAGTTTTTGCCGAAGCGCAGGAGGGCGATCAGCGCTGCGGCGATTTCGTCAAATTATGGCATCGGGCTTTGGCGGCGGCGACTGCCACCAGTATTCATCTGAACGGCCCGGGCAAATTTTACATTTCCGGCCCGAATGCAAAATTTGTGCAACTTAACTTGCTGAATTTATACCTCCACGAAATGGTCAAGATGAGTCCGTTACAAGGCAGTTCAATGGAAGTCATCCGCACCAGTGATGACCTCGCAGTGATTGGTGCGGCAATTAGTGCGGGACAGTATTCAGTTTAAGATATTATGAAAATTTGACGTGCCTAAGTTTTTGGGTGGTTAGCCAGCACTCAATAAACTGTTCACAAAAGGTGGAAAATCTTGAAATAGCCGCAAAATTAACGAATTGTTTTCATATTCTCCACAATTTCACTAATACAATAATCGCAAATATATGTTTGAGGGGCAGCCATCAATTTTCCCACTTCAGACTGTTTTCGGTCACAAAATGAACACCATAATTCGCTACGTTTCGTTTTCCCCTGCTCTGTGTTTGCCTGGTTTATTAGATTTCGCCATTGGTCAATAAAATCCTTTAGTTCGAGGTCAGTCTGGGGAAGAGGTAGACCAATGAATGCCTCCAGCTCAGCTTCGGTTTGAGGCAGGGATACATTAAGCAGTTCTTC
>JAYTCQ010000014.1:0-8746 GCA_043736395.1 Blastocatellia bacterium
TAAAGAAATTCGGGTATCGGTGGAGGGCTGGCGTTATTTACGAATTACCACAAACCGGATAATTCAAGCCCGACATCTTGGTGTGTTTTACATATAGATAAGATTTGAAAGTTATTTCAACGAGGTAGTTTTTCGATGGAAAGCATTACAACATCATCAGTCAAATATTTTAATGAAGACACGCAAGTCATAGACCAATCTCTGGGCAACAGAATTGGCGCGCTGAAGGATTTGGCTCAAAACCTGATTGGTGAAGTCGAAGCTCTGGGAACGGTGAAATCTTTGGACATCAGTCAGGGCATAAATATTCACGATGAGGTGCGAACGTATGAAACAGTTTTGATTCGGCGGGCGCTGAAATTAACAGGTGGAAATCAGAAAAAAGCGGCACGCTTATTGAGCCTGTTGCCTTCGACGCTGAATGACAAAATCAAGCGCTATCAAATTCATCCTTAATTGAGGAGGCTTCCAAATGTCAGCCTTAGCAAATCAAAATTTTGCGCCGGTAAGTCTTATCCGTGTTGGTACGGCGGCGGCTCCTCAATCAGATAACATTCGATTAATTCCGCCTGTTCAAGCACTTTCCAGCCCGGCTTTAGAGCCAGCATTGCCAATGTCCGCGACGCCTAATGATTTACGGGATGTCATCCGATTTCTAAAGCAACGACCCGAAGGGATTTCAATTGTTGAAGCGCTCGGCGAAGTCAAAAAACGATTATTGGACACCAGCAGAATCGCTACGTACGAGCAATGGGGAATCATTTCGCGGCAGGGAAATTGGTTGAAGCTCAGCCCGTTAGGTTGGGAATTCTCGAAAAAGCTAGGACTCGAAGCCGATTTGTTTCGCAGAATTCTAGATCAGCTGGAACCATACCGCGCGATGCTGGCGCACGCCTGTCTTCAGCAGATTTCGCTTATTACGCACGACGATGTCGTAAAATTCTGGCGCGTCCATCATCCCAATTCGTTGGATTGGCAAAGCCCGAAAACCGTTGAATCAGCCGTCGTCTGTTTTTTGCATTTATGTCAATCTGCCGAGCTTGGCACTTTAACGATCGGCAAACGTGGTCAACCCGCACGGTTAAGTGTAGCGGTTGACGAGCTGCACGCGTATTTAAATTCTGCCAGAAATGAAATTGCTGAGGATAGTTTTGAATCGAATTCTCACACTAAACGAAACCTGACGGCTGTTTCCGGAATGCAAGAAAAAGCACAGTTGTATTTGTCCTTACCTGAATTTTCAAACGAGATCGCTCACTTACAAGAGCTGTTGGAAATGGTAGGATTTGAATGTCAAATTTCAGAAAGGCTCCGGCAACATCATGACCAGTTATCTGAAAAAAATTTTGACTCCCTGAAAAATTGCGCCGCCGGAATCATCGTCATTACGGAAGCGGATTGTTTTGTAGGCGCAGCCGAAAATCCGATGCTGTCACCTGAAATCCAAATGGAAATCAGTGCTGCCTGGCTGCTGTATGAGCGTCGCGTTATCTTGCTGAAAGAGCGCGGCATTAAAGTGCCTGAATACTGGAAAAATATCGCTACATTCGATCTCGAAAATAATCAGTTCGACTGGCAGCAGGGAATAGAATTGACCAGGACACTTCTCGATTTGTAGCCCAAATTGTGGTGCGAACTGTTAGTTCGCACGCCCATTTTTGTGGTAAAAGTATTTTCTATTACCAATATTCCTACCTGATAGTTCCTCATCTGAAAACTACTTCATCACTGAATCTATCGAAATTTCTTGGTGGTAAATTGGTGTTGTGCTAATTAAGAATCCTCATGGATAGAGCACGAGCGTTACAATTATTAAGAGGCGGATACGATTCAGTACAACGTTGGAACCGATGGCGACAGAATCATTCAGAAATTCCCAGTCTTCATCATACGGATTTCAGAAATATTGACTTAACGGATGCTGATTTGTCCGGAGCCAACTTGGAAAAATGCAATTTTTTACGAGCAAGTCTCGTTAGTGCAAAACTCGAAAATACAAAACTCATTGATGTGGATTTGCGCTTAGCTGATTTAGATCATGCTCAACTTACCAATGCGACATTAATACGAGTAAATCTCAAAGGGGCAAATTTATGCGGAGCCGATTTTAGGCGCGCTACATTCAAAGAAGTCATTTTTCAAAATGCCGAGTGTGATATACGCACAAAGTGGCCCGATGGATTTGATCCAAAGTTTGAAGGGCTTGAACCTTGGCCGGAATAATATAATGAAAAGACCACCTTCGATTTGGATTACACAAGGGATCATTACCATTTTTGCCCTTTCATTTTTCTCAGGAGTTCTGAGAAGTATGTTTCGATCTGACTTCGAAATTAGTGGGGGAGCTTTACTTAGACTGATACTCATTACTACATTGATGGCAATTTGGGTTGGAGCTTTTTGGGGATTGGTAAAGAAGACTCAGTGGGGTAAATGGTTAGCAGTTCTTTCGCTCGCCATTTTGTTGGGATTTATTAACTACAATAGTTATATCGCGGTAAACGGATCCGTAAAAGAGTTTGAGTATAGCAATGATGCACAGCGGGCGGGCGGCAGAGATGGAAAAATTCTGATCCAGCTGTCTCTGATTCTGCTAATGTCGCGATTACTTTTCTCAAAAAAAGTTAATCAGTTTTTTCTTAGACAATCGACTGTTCAGGAAGTTTCGCAATTGTCAGAAGCTAAACCTACGCTAAACGAAAATATTTAAGGGATGAAATAAAAGGTGAGTATTGAGTTAATTGGTGGAGCTAAGCGGGATCGAACCGCTGACCTCTTGAATGCCATTCAAGCGCTCTTCCAGCTGAGCTATAGCCCCAAATTCCCAAAGATCAACGCGGCAGATCATAGCGAAATGGTAGCAGTCCGTCAAGCTGCGAATTACGTGGTATAATTCCCCGTACGTTATGCGAGAAATAATGATTCAAATGAGCTTCTCTTCGGCGCACGTCCTGCGAAATTATGTGGGCAAATGCGCCAATCTTCACGGTCACAATTACCGCGTCGAAGTGTACGTGCGCGGTCACGAACTTGACAAAGCCGATATGCTGGCAGATTTTGCCGACATTAAAGCCTCCACGCGGCGGCTGGTAGATTATTTGGATCATCGAAATATTAATGAACTGCCTCCGTTCGATTCCGAATGGAATCCGACAGCGGAACGGCTGGCAGAATATTTTTGTCTCGAAGTTGGACGCGATCTGAACAATGACCGGGTGCAGGTTCACAAGGTGCGCGTGTGGGAAACCGACACCTGTGCGGCTACATTCGAACTTGATTGAAGGAGTGAAATTATGTCAGAAACAACCAATCCTGAAATGAATATTTTTGATGATCTCATGTCATCTTTTGCGGCGTTGATGCCGGAAGATTTTGTAGATTCTGTGGCTGGATTCAAGAAAAACGTCCTCATTAATCTGCGCAGTACAATTGATTCAATGGTGGATTCTGACATCAATACCATCAATCATTGCGTCGAAAATGCTCGCCGAAAACGCGCTGCGTATCAGGCTGCGAATACGAATCCAGTTGAGGATGCGCAGTAGGGAATGAATCAAGTAACTCAACGTTATGACGCGGCTATCATTGGCGGTGGAGTCATCGGCTGTTCTATTGCGTGGCGATTAGCAAACGCTGGAATGCGCGTAGCCATCATCGAACGCGGCGAAATTGGTCGTGAAGCTTCGTGGGCAGCGGGCGGCATGCTCGCACCTTTGGCGGAAGCCAACAAGGCCAATGCGTTCTTTGATTTGGCTGTCGCAAGTCGTGCGATGTACGCCAGTTTCGCCGATGAATTGCGGGAAGTGTCAGGCATCGACATCGAATACCGCACCGAAGGAACGTTGTATTTAGCGTTAACCGACGAAGATGAATCCGAACTGGAGCATCGTTGGCAGTGGCAGCACGAAGCTGGGCTAAACATCAAAAAACTTAAGGCGGATTGCGTCTTAAAATTAGAGCCTTCACTGAATCCAAAACTGCGCTGGGCGTTGAAGTTTCCCGACGATCATCAAGTCAACAGCCGTCAGTTAATGGCTGCGCTGGAAGCCGCTTTGGCGAAATCCAACGTTGAAATTTTGGCTCATACTGAAGTTGATGAAATTTTACAGGCAGGGAATCAGATCATCGGAGTAGCGACCTCACGCGGAGAAGTAAAAGCAAATTCAGTCATCATCGCGGCAGGGAGTTGGTCAGGGTTACTACACTCAAAACTTAAGTCGCATGTGGAGCCGATCCACGGGCAAATGATCGCGCTGGAGATGACGGAGACGGCATTAAACCACGTTGTGTATTCGTCGCGCGGCTACCTAATTCCGCGTTTGAGTGGAATTGTGATTGCCGGAGCTACGACCGAAAAAATTGGCTATGAAAAAATGAATACGGCAGGTGGCATCAGCGCGATTGTGGAAAAAGCTGTGGAAATTGTTCCACGGGCGAGTGCTTTGAAAATTAATGAAATGTGGTCAGGCTTGCGTCCGGGATCTTCCGATGAATTACCAATTCTTGGGGCTGATCCTGAAATTAACGGGTTAGTGTACGCGACAGGTCATTATCGCAATGGAATTTTGCTGACTCCGATTACGGCGCAGGCGATTAGTGAATTTGTGCTGAATGGCAAGAGTGAATTTGATTTGAAAGCGTTTGGGGTTGGAAGATTTGGAAAGATTGGGAGCGGGGAATAGAGAATAGGGACAAGGGAGCAGGGACTTTTCCCTAATCCCTGAACCCTATCCCCTTGTCTCGGCTACCTTTCTTCTCAGCGCATAAAATAATCCAATCAAAGTTTTCGCATCGCGAATTTCTCCATTAAGAATCATCGTTTCAATTTCTGTCAGGCTGAAACTTTTCACTTCGCTGATAAGTTCGCCGATGTCGAGAGCCTGTACGCATTTGACCAATTCATCCGCAAAATAAAAGTGCATTAATTCATCGCCACTTCCGGGGATGGCGTAACATTCCGCGAATTTTTCTAGCCTTCCAGCTTCGAAGCCAGCTTCCTCAATTAATTCGCGGACCGCGCATTCTTCAGGACTTTCAGAGGAGTTAACGCGGAATTTATTTTCTATTCCTGCCAACGTTCCGGCAGGTAATTCCCATAACTCATCATTTACTGCATAACGATATTGGCGCAGCAAAATTATTTGGTCATGAGAGGCAAAGGGTACGATGACACAGATTCCAGGATGTCTAATGAATGCGCGGGTGATGACCTGTCCGGTGTCCTGATTGAGGATTTGCTCATTGGTAATCATCCAGCGTAGTTCTGTTCCGTGATCTGTCGTTCGCTCTTCACGATAAAGTGTACTGCACTGCTGCCATTTGAGTTTCGGATTCATAGTAAATTGATGATGAGTGTTTAAACGAGTTGACTTTACCTTACTTGCTACTTATTCTCATCACAGCTGAACGTTCCGTCTATGCGGTTCATCCCATCCAGGCTTTTATACAATTGGAGAGAAAAAACTGTGAAGGCAAATATTATTTCAAAAGACTATCTTAACCTGCGTTTTGTCTGGTTGGCAACCGCTGTTTTCGTAACTTTACTGGCAGTAGTAAGCGTAAAAACCGTGCAAGGGCGAGTGAATCTCAAGGCTGGACACACGCCAAAAGAGAAAATCGCGCGCAAGAATTTTTCATCTACGGATGGACAGAAATTCAGCCTTGAATCAATGAAGGGAAACATTGTCGTTGTGAACTTTTTTGGAGCCTGGTGCGGATACTCCAAGCGTGAGGCGCAATGGTTAAGTAAATTGGTTGGCGAACAAAATAACAGTCAATTAAAAGTTGTCGGAATGTCAGTGAAAGACCCGCGTACAAATTCCCAAAATTTAAAACTTTTTGTGGAGGGGCAAAATGTAAATTATCCGGTGGTCAATGATGTTGAGGATCAATATTTCATGGATTTTGTTGAGTCTAACGATGTCTCAGTTCCTCAGACGTTAATTTATTCAAGAGATGGTCGCCTATTGGCGCACTTCAATGGATACAATCAACAGGTAGGGGATGCCATCACGACAAAAGTGAAAGAAGCTTTAGCTGGAAAATAGACGATAATTTAATCTGAAAATCAAAACGCCGGAAGATGATGAATCTTTCCGGCGTTTTATTTTGGTGAATGTATAAAATTAAGAAAGTTCACGTCGCGCTTCAAGCAGATCAAATGGAGACGATGCGCCTAATAATTCCAAAAATCTTCGGTCTTCTTTTAGAATCGAAAAATCAGAATCGTTCAAAGCGCGTTGACGTAATCGAGGGTGTTTTTTAACAGCTTGTGAGAGATACTTTAATGATTGATCAATGGCATCAGTTTGAGCCAGGGTTGCGGCTAATGAGTAAAGTGTATGAGTATCGTCTGGACGCAATTTAAGCGCTTTCTCAAACAGAGATCTGGCTTGTAAAAAATCTCCCACATTTAATGCCACAATTCCACGATCATAGTATTCATCAGCATTGCGCGGAACAGCATTTTGCGAAGCCAGTCTGGCTTCACAAATTTGAATATAGGTTTGTGATCGCGCAATAATTTCTACTTCTGAGTGGAACCGCAGATGCAGGTCTTCAAATTTTTGTTTAGCCTGAGAGAAGTCGCGTGAATTGAAAAGTTTTAAAGCTTTTTCAAATGCGCTTAAGGCTTGATTTGTAATGATTTGACGTGAAATTGGTTTCACTGTCTTTTGTGGTTGTTTACCCTTAAGCACTGGTGGCGGCAATAATATTTTTTTGACCGGAGTTATTGATTTCTCAACTTTTTGAGGAATTTTCGCTTTAGGTTGAGGGCTAACTGGTGCTTTCTTAGCCGAACTGATTTTGGATTTTACCGAAACCACAGTTTTATCCTTTTTAGCTACTTTAGCTACAACACTCTTAGGTTTGACTGGTGCTTTAGACTTAACTGGGACAGCTTTTGAAATTACAGCTGTTTTTATTGGCTTACTTTTTAAGGATTTTTTAGACACAACAGGGGAAACCGGTAAAACCTTTCCTGCTTTACCGTTAGAAGCTTTAGACGCAGACTTTTTGGGCACTGCGGGTAAGGATTTTGATGACTTTGTGCGAGTCGAGAGTTGCGCTCCCATGATTAATATTCTCTCTTAAAAAGTTAGGGTAAAAACAACAAACCTAATCGCCTTATAAATTACTATCTGACGATAAGTCTATTATAAATAACAGATTAGCTCATTTTTGTCAATTCCTGCATAGTTGAAAAATAAATAGGATCACCAAATACCCGCCAGCCAGATTTCTTTGTCTGAATTAACCTTTTACGGCGTCATCAAATGTTTACTAAAAAGCGTGCGAAAAGATACAGTTAAAACTTATTGAAAAGAATATGTGCCTATGCTATAACCCTTTTTAGCCCTGCCCGGAGTTAAGACCTGCATTGGTCAGACAGATCACAATTATCCCAACGGTTAAAACGATATTCATTAATCGCTTATTCCTAAAAACAATTTAAATTTTCAGGAAAGCGTCAACGCCAGTGAAAACTGGAAGCTCAATCGAGAACGAGGTCAAGCTCATGTCTGAAGCGACCATGATAATGTACGAAGACGAATATTTGTACATTAAGAATATTTTGTCGAAGTTACGCAGTGACGCAAACGCAAAAGTAGTCTTCCTGATTGATAAAAATGGGCAGCAAATCGCTTCCCATGGTGAATCAGGAGACCTTGATACTACGAGTTTAGCTTCACTGACGGCGGGTAACGTAGCCGCGACAGATGGATTAGCAAGACTGATCGGAGAAAAAGAATTTCCGGTTCTGTCTCATGAGGGTGAAAAAGATAATCTTCACATCTCAGTCGTTGGCGGTAAGGTGATTTTAGTAGTGATTTTTGATGAAAAATCCAGTTTAGGTTTGGTTCGTTTGCGTGTGAAACGTTCTTCTTCGGAACTCAGTGAGGCTTTTGATCGAATTATTAATAAAGCCGAACAGGAGAGAGCTGCAATGGGCGCCAATACACCTTTTGGCGACATCAGTGATGAAGATATTGAGCGGCTTTTTAGTGATGATCTCTAAAAAGAGAATTCTGACGAAAAAAGTTAAGAGATTAGCAGCGGCTCAGCTTTCGAATATTCGAGGCTGATTCCCCATTTCAGAGAGGACGACGAACGTGACGTTCATCAATTACGCATCGCGAGAGATCAATTGCAAAATAGTCTATTACGGGCCTGGTCTGGGCGGCAAAACGACGAATTTACAGTATATTTACGATACTTCCGCCGCACAGCAAAAAGGTAAATTAATTAGTTTGGCGACAGAAACTGAGCGCACCTTATTTTTTGATTTTTTACCGCTTGAACTTGGTACGGTTCGAGGTTTTAAAGCGCGTTTCCATCTTTACACTGTCCCGGGTCAGGTCTTTTACGACGCCAGTCGTAAACTTATTCTAAAAGGCGTAGACGGCGTGGTCTTCGTCGCGGATTCACAACGCGAACGAATGGACGCCAACGTTGAAGCACTCTGGAATTTAGAAGATAACTTGAAAAGTCACGGGTATGATTTTTCGAAAATTCCTTATGTTCTTCAGCTGAATAAGCGCGACCTGCCAGACATTATTTCATTAGAAGATATGAAGCGCGAACTATTGCGCAAAGATGAACCTGTGATTGAAGCAGTAGCTCCAAAGGGCGACGGAGTTTTTGAAACTCTCAAGGCCGTAGCAAAACAGGTGTTAACCGATCTGCGCAAAAGCGCAGGAGCGGCATAAATAAGTGATGAGTAGAAAGTGATGAGTGATGAGTA
>JAYTCQ010000015.1:0-12590 GCA_043736395.1 Blastocatellia bacterium
CGGCAAATCGTTTTGATGCCGATAAATATTGGGCATAACCGCTGGTGGACTGGGCTACGATGTCGGCAGCCTGACGGGCTTGTAGGGCAGATTCTTTGGCCGAAGACAAATTTCCACGGGTCACATCCAGCTTAATTTGAGCGCGTTCGACCAGACCTTTTTGCTTTTTGATAGATTCGAGCAAATCGCCTAATTCAATTACTTTTTGCTCAATTTGCGCGCGCGCTGTCAGAACATTTTTTTGTTCAGCTTCAAATGTTTCAAGCTGCGATTGGATAATCTCAAATCTCTGTTTTATTTCATCATAAGCTTTGAGTTCCCCCTCAGCTTCTGAAAGTTTTTTTTCAATTTCGTGGATTTGGCTGTCGAGGTGTTTATTGGTATTCCGCAAATTGTCGGAAGCTTGGCGGTACTCTTCGACTTTCAGAATTTGATCAAAAGTTTTTTTTCGATTTGCGGCGGATTGTAAAAAATCCGCAGTAAATGTGCCTTGCGGGACTCCAATGGTGGTTTTGAAAAGAGTAGGAAGATCAACGCCAGCATCCACTCCAATTTGTTGTTTCAGCCAGCTGATAACATCTTTTTTTTGCTCGACGAGGCGAACCTTGTTTTCGATGTCATATACGAAATAGCCGCCGCCAGTATCTCGTGTGACCGTATATTCGCGGTTGTCGGCGTTTGATCGAAAGCTGATGGAGACCTGTCCGCGCTTGGCTCCGCGCCGCACAAAATCGTCACGGGTATAGTCTAAATGATCAAATAGCGCCCAGGCGATAGCTTCAATAATCGAAGTTTTTCCAGACCCATTAGGGCCACAAATTGCTGTGACGCCCGGCTCAAACCTATATTCAGCCTGAGCATGGTTCTTGATATTTTCAATTTTAACTTCTGTGATTAGCAAGGCGGGGGTAGGTTACAGGTGTTTGGTGTCAGGTGTCAGAAAGTGACAGGTAAACTGACACCTGGCACCTGACATCTAAAACCTAAACAGTGGCATTTTGAACGGCTTCGGGATTATCCGTATGACCTAGAAGGTGTTTGCCTTCTTCGCTACGTGGATCAATTGTCCGAACATGTTTTTTGCCGCGCATTTCCCAAATAGCAGTAATTTTGCCATCTTTTTCAACTGCGTGGTAGGAAAGTTCTTCGACTGGTTCCGGGGCAGCTGCGACAGGTGCCGGTGTTTCTGTGACTTCAGTTTCAACTGTTGCGTTCTCGCTCATTAAATTCATTGCTCCTAAAAAATAGTGATAAAGTAATCACTAATCTTGCCACAATGAGGCAACAGTGTCTAGCTGTGAGTTGAACAAGCGCTTCGTCCTGGCTATTTCTGTTCCCTCAAATAGACTTCAAGTAGTTCCTGCATGATGTCAGAAAAAGTCCAGTTCGGGTCCAGCGTTGGATTTTCAGCCAAACGTTTTTCTAATTCAGCTAAAGCCCGCGCCCGCGCGCCCGCAAAAAAATGAGTCAAATTGATGGATTTAATTTCTTCTTCGATCATTTGCATTACCTTATTAACTTTTGCGTATCATTGACTTAATTTTCTGCCAAGTCAAGCACCGGATTTTCTGTTTAATCCATAGAAAACAAAGCTTTGGATTTTAATCGAGCTATGCTATCTTTTGCCCTCGTCCCAGCGTCTCGGTGCCACGCCGTGAATAACCCGAAATATTAGTTTGTTTGAGGAATCCAGAATGCTTACCGGATACAATACGGATGTGTCCTATGAAGGAGAAGTTTTTCACGTCCAAACGGAAGATAAGGGCTTACGTACTCCGTTTATTCTTTCACTGGTCTACCAGAAAGGCGTCATTCTGGCAGCGAAGCGGACTCCCTACGAAAAATTTATTGCAAATGGAGTCATTGACGAAAAGTCCGTTTCCCAGCTTTTGGAAAAGCAGCACAAAACAATTCTTGCCACGCTCAAGGCTGGCAAGAGTAAGTTGCTGATTGAATTAAGTAAGAAACAATACGAGCCAATCGTGGCTCCTGATCCGACGCCGATTCCTGAAATTGCGGTTACTCCAAAGATCGTTGAAGAGATTTTCGTCGCTGAAGTTCTGGAAGATCCATTGGAGTTGTTACCAGAAGTTACTGTTCAGCCGCTGGCGGCAGAAAGTTTAGCGCATACGGTTTCATATATACCCAAAAAGATTGTAGAGATTCCGCCGCCGATGGTAATGGCAGAAGTGATTGAACCAATGCCCTTGCAGAATACGGACGGCATCGTTGCGAACGCGTTAAGCGAGAATTGGAGCTATGATCTTCAACCCGGAGTTGAAATCGAGATATTTGATTCACCTGGTTTCGATGCAATGATGGATCAATATTTGGAAGACACTCCAACGTTAAGCCCTCTTCGGATTGAGCTGTTACATCCTTCGAACTTCTGGGCTGGCGAAGAAGTTGTGATTCGTTTTGCGATCCTTCTGGAAAGTCATAACCCGGCCAGCAATTCGACTGTGAAGTTGCAAATCCTGGGTAATAAAATTAAATCTGAATCGTACGAAGCTCGCACGGATTATCAAGGCTTGGTATCATTTAAAGTGAAGCTGCCGCAGTATACTTCCGGGGCAGCCGCCATTGTGGTGAATGCCACCGGTCAAAGTGGAATGGCGACGGAACTTCGATACATGATTCTCAAGCGATAATGAACAACTTAAACACACAAATATCAATAATAGTTAACGGGGAAGCATTGAAGATAGAGCAGAATTTGACAGTGAGTGATTTGATCAGGCAGCAGCAGTTAATCCCCGAACGTGTTGCCGTTGAATATAATCGGTCCATTCTGGCGCGTTCCCGCTGGAGTGAAACGATGTTACAGCCAAAAGATCAATTGGAAATTGTCCACTTTGTGGGTGGGGGATAAGCCTCCCACATTTAATTCGGATCGAGGATTTGCGTCCCATTAAATCCACCTTCCTTCCTGAACAAGCCAGCATCTGCCCCCTCCTGTAAATGAAGCGCCGAATTGCCGTGGAGCAATTCATGAAAAAAAAGTAATTGGTTGAATAAACGAGATGTCAGGAAAAACTGTGAGAAAATCATCGGTATACGCGCCAAAGTCATCCAAGACTCCCATAAATCCTGCCACTACATTAACGAATGCTGAGACTTCTCAGCTCCAGAAATGGCTGGCGACAATGGCTATGCAAAACAAAGCTTCAATCGTATTTGAATTAGAAATGTGGATTCGATGTTTTGATCGGTTCTTTCGAATCCGAAACCATCCTTTTTCGGAAATAGAAATGCGCGAGGTGATTCGCCGTGATTTTTCAGAAGAACTAAAAATTGTGAGGAGCGTCAGCCTTCGCATGAGCCAGCTCTGCACTGACATTATCACGCTTGACCGCACCGATTCCGACTACTTCGGGCAGTACGTCGAAAATGAGGTTTCCAGTGATATTTCGATGCGTCTGGATCGCAAGCCCGCTGTGCAAATGACTCCCGAAGATTCATTATCATTGTTAATTGAATCATTAGCGGATATGCGTCCGATTCTGGATTCGCTGGCTTTGCTCGCGAACGTAAATTTCCAAGCCTTCAACAGCATCGGCAAATTAATCAGCCGCGAATTGCAGCGCTGTCAGCATATTGCGCCATTATTAACGTACAAATTTAAACCGGAATTCGACAAGATTGAGCATCCTGAAATTGTCGCAATTATAAAAGGTATCACGGACCCAGAGTTGCGTCAGACGCTGGCGCAGGTTTTTCTGGAAGCCTTTCGCATGCTGCGGTACCTAAGCTTTATCGGCGAAGACCTCAAGGCAGATCGCCCTTTAAAACGTTCGTTGCTAATCTTTACGCTAATCTTTTCAGAAATTCGTTTATTGATGGAGTTTGTTGAGAATAAATTGCTCGGCGTGAAAGCCCTCGAAGGGGAACAACGTGATTTAATTGATGGTTGCAGCTACGCCATGAAAATGGAAATGGACAAGGTTTTTGGCAAGGAGTTAACCGGATTTGTTAGTTTACGGCAAGCTCCGCCGATTTATTCAAAAGTAGAAAATTCCCATGGTCTGCTGCGCAATTGCCTGCAACAAACCATTATCGGCATCGGCAATGCCTTCAATTCTGAATTAACCGGCAACCAGATTTTCCCTGATTATCAGAATGCCGCAGAGCAATCAAGACGTCTGCGCGATGAACTGTGGCGACTAATTTGTCACCTCCGTTTCTTTGAGGCAAATGTCGAACTGAGCTTTAACGGCAGGCTCATCGAAGAGTTAGTCGCATTCCGCGATGGCGCGATGAAATATCTAATGTTCCGTGACTGGGAGCAATTGGAAAAAATGCACGAAGACATCGTCGCCTCTGCCACTGAAGACGAAATGCAACGCATCCTGCATCTGTTTGCGACTTATCTTGAGACGCTGCTCGGGCAAGTGAACATGCGTGCTGTGCTTGCGAGTGAGACCTTTGAGTATCCTGAAATTAAGGTCGAAATTGAGATGCGAGCGAAAGCTTAGCTGTGGTGCGAACTGTTAGTTCGTCCAGACAAAATAAAAGCACCCTCGGAGTGACCGTAAGGTTACCGAGGGTGCTTTTTTATCTTCTGACCTTTATCAATTCCTATTTTTTCGAGATAGTTTTTACTTTTCTTTTAACTCCCGAAGTAACGGGTTTTTCAGAAACTTGAGATTTGGAAAAACTTACTAAATTTGCAAATAACCGAAATGCGCCAGGCACGCCCGAAGGGAATTGGCGGAACCACGCGTAGCCCGTGAAAATATAATTTCCTTTCCCGTATTTTGCGACTAATTCTCCACCTTTCAAAATTGCTCCAGTATCATCAGGAGCCGATAACAAGGGCGTATACTGCGCGTCCCACTCGCTTAAAAAATATAATCCACGTTCCTGCGTCCAGGCTTTCCAATCGTCATCATTAATTTTATTCGGGAAGTTGAAAAGCGGATGCGCTGGCTCCAGAATCGTGATGGGTGCGTTCTCATCCGTGACGCGTAAATTCCCTGCCATCTTCACCGGATACGGCGCAAAATTTCCGTTCGCAAATTCCTGTTTGTTGTATTGCACAATCAACGTCCCGCCGTTCGAAACGTATTCGAGCAGGCGTTTGTTATTTGCCATCACGTCTTCATTTACTTCGTAAACACGGATGCCGAGGATGATTGTGTCGTAGCCGGATAAATCTCCTGACGCCAATTCATTCGCACCGATCACTGTCGTATTCACGCCGAGCTGATGCAGCACTTCGGGGCCGTCATCGCCGCTGCCCATGATGTATCCGACTTTGATATTTTTGGCGACGTTGACATCGAAGACTTCAACCTTGGAAGTTGAGGGGCGGTACATAAAATGCGGATTGATGTGCGGGTACGCGACGACTTGATAGCCGTTGTCGTAGGTGTTCCCGTTGGCTTCAGCGACAGCTTTCAATTCAAAATTTCCGGTAGCTCCGACAGGCGGCGTGACCTTGAAAGTACGTGAAGTTTTTTCGCCTTGCTTCGTGAAAGCAAGCGGATGTTGATCGCCTTCGACCTTCCAATTTGCCGGAACATTTAATTTAACCTGACCGTCAGTTTTGCGGCTGGCATTGTGAATAATTTCGACGGAAATTTCACGCGTACGATTTTCGGCTCCGGCGGGAATGACCAATAAAGACGGATGTGTCGTGAGTGTTAACGCTGGAGCGACAATTAATTCACGACGAATTTCTCCGAAGGTTTTATCGGCAAAACGGAACTCAACAGGTTGAGAAACTGTGACGCGTTCGCCGCTTAAAATTAACTCTACTTGCGCGTTCGCAATCGCAGGTTCGAACGGCATGTTGCGCGGCATTTTATCGTTCCAATCGTACTGATCTTTGGTGCGGGGTTGCACTAACCAATACGGCTGCGATGAAGGCGCATCGCTGGGCGCAATCGTTTTGAATCGCGCAATAAACGCCGGAGTTTCGCGTCCGCGCATGAAAGACATTCCGCCGCTCCCGACAATTGCTTCCGGCTTCATATTTTCGACTTTCCAGTTTTCAGGAACAGCAAGTTTCGCGGAAGGATTCGCCGCTTTCACATCGGTAGCGATATACACCTGCGCTCCAATGTCTACGGATTCGCCAGGCGTCACGATTTCTGTCGTGCTTAACGCATCAACGATAACGCCATGCGCCTTAACTAAAGCGTCGGAAAATTCTTTTTCTTTGCGTGCGAGAAGGCTGTCAACATTGGCTTTGGAGATCGTATCGAATTCTGAGATTTGCCCTCGCAGCACGCGAATTTCTTTTAATCCAGTCGCTAAATGTGGAGCGATTGCCGCAGGTTGTTCAGCTTTGAATTCAGACAAAGCCTTCGCTGCCGCGTCCTGAATTTTTGTGAGTGATGGCAAAATTTGTTCAGAATTTTTTCCGGCAAATTTAGCGATTCCTTTGACGCTGGTATCGAGTCCGGTGAAGAGTGAATTCTCAACTTCAGGAACTTCGACACTACTGGAAAGACGCGGAAATGAACGCAGCTGCTGTCCCCGCGCCTGAATCATTCCAAAATCCTGCGAACGATGACGGCTGCGACCATCCGAAGCTAATTCGTTGTAGGAGCGACCGAGGACCGGATCATATTTTCCCATGTCATAATCAGCGCGAGCGCCTTTAACTTCACCACCGAAAACGCGTCCATAAAATTTCAGTACCTGCCACGGCTGAAAGCCTTCTTTTTTAATTTGTTCAGGAAAGCGAGTTGGATCTGCCGCGGCTTTGATGGCCTCAGGCGTAAGCAAACCTGCGACCTGATGTTGTCCGTGACCATCACGCGCAGTCCCTGAAAATCCGCTGACGATGACTAATGGACGCATCATGCGAATGACGCGTACCATATCGCCGAGTACTTCTTCTTTATTCCATTTTTGAAAAGTTTCCTGCGGCGAACGCGTGAATCCAAAATCGAATGCACGGCTGAAATATTGCTCTGCGCCATCAAGTTTTCGCGCCGCCAATAATTCTTCCGTCCGAATTACGCCGAGACCATCCCACAATTCCGGCCCGATGCCGTTCTGCCCGCCTTCACCGCGATTGAGCGCCAGATACGCGGTACGCGCTCCGAGTCCACGCGCGAGGAACGCCAGCAATTCCGTACTCTCATCATCTGGATGCGCGGCGGTATGCAAGACGCTGGCGATGGTCTGAATGCGGCGTAAAGCAAGAGCCAGCCCGCTGGCTCCACGATCTTCGGGAGCAGGTCGCGTATCGGCTTTGGTGGCAACGGAAAAAGATTGAGAAATAAGAAGAAGGGAAAGGGCAATGCTAAGCAGTTTTTTCATGGTGATGTCAGAGAAAATCGTCGGTTGAATTTGGGTACGAGAAGAAATTGAATAATAAGGATTGTGAGGAAACTTATCAACTCGAGAATTATGCGGATAGGAATTCTTAAGTTGAAGTGCGGAAGACCTGAGCTGACAGAAAAATTGAGCCAGTAAATAATAGAAGGTTTTTTACAAAAGATTCTTAGTTGCCTGACACCTAATTGAGGATCAGCAAATTTGTTTTTGGTTTTATTTTATTCTGAAAGTAAATCGGAAGGTAAAACATAAGGACTTCGTACGATAGCAATACCTGAGCTGTCTGCATACCATCGTTGCCCAAGTACTGAAAGATGAAAAGCTATACTGCTTTCAATTCGCAGGTGTAAATTAAAATATTGGGGGGCAAGCACTCTTTTAATACTACTTCAGAGAATACTAAAATACCTCTTTAAACAGGTGACTAATTTCTATTTGTAAAAATTAGGCAGAATATTTTGCCGAAACAACCGATGATAAGATGCTATCCATTGTGCTGCTTTTAAGGGCAACTGCCTGACTTCGTTTGCGCAGTTTCGTCCTGCACCGCCGAAGCACCGTTCTGGTTGGGCCGCACGCTCACCTTGAACTCCTTTCCTGTAGTATTGTTCGCCGCATCGTTCACTCGTAATGTCACAACGTAAACTCGCCCGTTCTCTGTCACGTCGCGCTCGGAACGCAATTGCACCGACTTACAATTCGTAGTACTCACAATGTCGTTGGTTGTATTGTCGTCGGTGTCGCCCATCAAATGCGTGAGCGTTACGAAGCCGCTTGTTTAGGCTTTTCTTGATGATTTTGCCGTATTGATTATGGACGCGCGGATTGGAAATGAGGGCCAGCTTATGTGTTTTTGTGCTGAGTGCCGCACGTGTGATTGCCCCTGTGTTTTTCAGGCTGTCTTCAGCAATCGTGATGTCATAACTGCGCTCGCCCAACGCGACGTGAACTAACTTGGTGGATTGATTCATACCCCGGCAGTATATGTATTTTACTCGGTGTCGCAACCCGGATACGAGCAGGGTTAACAATCTCTGAAGTTAACGATACCCCCGAGGCGACGGTTGTCACGCTTGTGACAACCGCGCCATGGCTGAACGGACACGATAAAATTTTGAGCGTCCAAGATGCGCGTGATGAGGTAGTGTGAAAGGCACTGATCAATGGTCAGTGCCCCTGCTGGTACTGCGAATTTACTTGTGAATGACGATGCTGCCGCCGCCCAGCACGGTCGTCGGTGTCCCCGCATCGCTGCTGTCCCCGCTCACCTGGTTGTCGTAGACAATTGCATCGCTGTTATTCTTGTCCCAAATTTTGATGCGGAACTTGTCCACGCCACCGCCGCCCGTGATCTGGCCGTCAATCGCCGTCAACAGAAAACCGTAATTGCCGCTGCCATTGACCGTCCCGACGCCCTTGTATTGCGCACGCGCTCCGGCCACCACCAGCCATTCATAGGTTTCGCTGTGAAAGTTCAGCTTTGCGGTCTGGAATTGAAACTCGGTCTTCCCGGTCGGTACCTTGGCCCCCTTCAGATACTTGGAGACGAACCCGAAGGTGGCCTTTCCCACCAAGCTCTCGTCTGCCTTGTAGGCTTTTGGTGGTGAGAAAATCCAACCGCCACCTGTCACAAAGCCAGCCGACGGATCATAGACCACAACATCACGGCTGACTTGTGCCGTAAGGCCAGCGCGGTCGGTGATTTTCAAGCTAATCGTGTAAACACCAGCGGCGGCGAAGGCGTGGGAGCCTGTTGCCGTACCCGCATTACTGGTTTCTGCCACTGCGCCTGACTGCGTTGGGCTGCCATCTCCCCACATCCAAATCGCTGTGTGCGTATCCGCCGTGTCTGCGTCGGTGAATTTGGCGCTGACCGCGACGGCAGAGCCAACGGCGACCGGGTCATTCGCCGAGATCGCGCCCAGCACTGGCGCTTTCGAACTCCCGCCTAACAGCACAGGCCAGCGCTGGACTCAGCAACGATCAAGCCGCTGCCTGACACCGCGCTTGCGTAGTACAAAACCAGGCCGGCGGGTGCACTGGGGATACGCGCATTTAGATCAACTATCCCACCCGCTTGCGTCCACGAGAACGCATGATACGCGCTGTCTCCGGCAGTGGTGGAATAGCCGACTACTTGGCCTGCGGCATTCACCGCAATTGGGTAGGAATAGCTGCCGCCGAACGTGCCCAGATCAAACATCCCGCCCGCCTGTGTCCACGAGAAGGCATGATACGCGTTGTTTCCGGCGGTGTAGGAATAGCCGACCACTTGACCTGAGTCATTCAGGAAAAAAGGTGTGGAATAGCTGCCGCCGAGCGTGCCCAGATCAATCATCCCGCCCGCCTGCGTCCAGGAGAACGCATGGTTCGTGCCTCCGGCGGTGGAGGAATAGCCGACCACCTGACCCGAGTCATTCACCGCAATCGGCAAGGAATAGCCGCCGCCGAGCGTGCCCACATCAATCATCCCGCCCGCCTGCGTCCACGAGAACACATTGTTCGTGCCTCCGGCGGTGTAGGAAGAGCCAACCACCTGACCCGAGTCATTCAGGAAACTCGGGTAGGAATTGCTCCCGCCGAGCGTGCCCAGGTCCCGCAAGAGAGCGCCATCGTAGAAGAACGCATGGTACGCGGTGTCTCCCGCAATGAAAGAAATTCCCGCCGTTTGGTTGAGGGCATTGAACGGAGGGCTGACAGTAATACCGCCATATGATCCGCCCAGGCTAAGGTTGGTAACCGTGTAATTCTGTGCCGTCGCGAGGACTGTACTCAGGGCGCAGACGAATAGAAGAACAAGTGACTGAAGCACTTGGTAAGAGACGCGTTTTGTTTTCAGTGACATAGTTTGTACGACCTTTCTTGGATTTATCTCAACTGTAGAAGTGTCCTAGTTTGCTTAGGTGCGCGTTGGTTTTTCGCTCAGCGGCTTGTGGTATCACGCGTGTTCTTTTGCACGGCGCTGATCGCAAACAAGCTCAAGACAAACGACATGGCAAAGAACCCTTTTTCGCTCAGTGTGAGCGTGGCGTTGACCAAGCCCACCGTTAACAGCAGGAGCGTGAGCAGCGTCGAAAACCAGCTCAGCCCCAAATAAATGGGCGTGACGGGAATCCCTTCAGCTTTATCGCGTACGCTTTTTTGCACCGAGACGGCGGCGAACAATCCATACATCAGGACGGTGAAATAGTAGCCCTTTTCGTTCAGTTGCAGGGAGGCGTTCCAGAGGCCGGTTAAATAGGCTCCCATGCCCACCACGAGGGCGGCCCAGGAAGCGCCCAGAAAGGCGGCGGATGGTTTATGTGCTTCGGTGTTAAGGATGTAGGTACTCTTGTTGGATGGGTTTTGGAATTCGGTGTTCATCTTTTTATTCTCCTCAGGCTAAATTTTGTATAGTTAGGGGCAAGCACAGTAACCATACACATTTGGTGATGTCGCCACTCGACCGGTTTGGGCAGATCCCACAACATCAGTAAAGTTGTTTATGGCCAAAAAGGCTCCAGAAACTATCGCCTACACGGTTTTTCTCTGTACTGGCGGGTTCAAAGAGCCGTTCGATATCTGCATGGCTAATGGCCTTGCTCCCATTGCTGTCGGTCACGGATGCAAGGAGTTGAAAGCGCCGCTGAAGATACTTGCAGTTGCCCACCAGCCGTTGGCGGTCTTCTACCAATGCGGGCATAAACTGGAGTGCGATAGCTAATTGCCCTTCCATAAAGGCTGTCAGCTGGATGAGTTCGTCGCGGTTGATCAGTTGATCCTTAACGAATTTGGTTTTGTCAGCGCCGTTCAGTCCGGGCAAAAGAGAAAAGGGAAACCCTGTTGCTACATTAGCTTGCTCAAATAGCTGTTCAAACGACCAGAAAGGGTTGGGTGGTGGTATATCTGCTGCCGCTCTAGCCTGTACAGATTGCATCCACAGGCATACTAATAAGGTAATAACGAGTCCGAATCTTCTGGCGAGCGAAAAAACTTTGGGGGCGAAAATGAACCTCATTACATCCTCCTTGGTCTGTTCATAGGCAAATCCTATGAATATTCGGGCTGGTATTTTCGCAGGTTTCGTTTCCAGCCCGTGCTATGCGCCCTGAAAGCGCATAGCAGTTTGTGTTCGGATGAACTGAAAAACTTGCTCAGCCCAGATAGCGAGAAAAGTTGAGGAAAAGGCTCACGCCCTGGAAAATATTTTTGCCGTGAAAAAATTGGTGCGGCGAAAGGGTAATTTGCAGTAGCGCGCGACTGTTATTTTGTGTCTTTGTCGCAGGTAGAATTGAGTGACAATCGAAGTGATTGCTAATGACCGGTACCAACGATGGAGGCCAGAAAAATGATTTTTCTGTGGATGCAATCCGTAAGGAAACGCGTAGCGCCTGGGAAACGCGTAGCGCCTGGGAAACGCGCAGCGCCTGGGAGCGCAGGCGTCCCGCCTGCTGTTTGCGAGCGAAGCGATGCAAACAAATGTCGTGAGAGAATCTGCTAAAGATAAAAGGATTGCCTCGTGGAGCGTGCGCGTCGCTACGCGCGCGCGGCAGGCGGGACGCCTGCGCTCCCAGGCGCTGCGCGTCCATCTTGAATAAAAGCCATAACAGGCGCGCGCAACCGCTGCTCCTATATCCCGCGCCCCAGCCCTTGATAAATCTCGCTTTTAGGGATATTTCATGGAGTGTTGATTCATATTGGAAGCCATTCAGTTTACAGAAACATAGAGAAAGCCAATGAGTCAGGAGCACTGGCAGCAGATCAGAGACCTCTTCGATACGGCGAAAGAGATGGAGCCGAACGCGCGTGCCGCATATCTGGCAGCGGCGAACGGCGATGCGGAAGTATGCGCGGAGGTAAACAAGCTGCTAGGAGCTTTGGATCAGGCGGGGGCGTTTATTGAACAGCCTGCGGCCTTCTCGCTGGTTGATTTGCAAATGGAGACCCCTGCGGTCACAACTGCTGGCCGTCGCATCGGGCCGTATCAAACGTTGCGGGAGATTGGGCGCGGCGGGATGGGGGTGGTTTGGCTGGCGACGCGCGCCGACGATGCGTATCAGAAACAAGTTGCGATTAAGCTGGTGTGGCCGGGGCCGGAGAGCGGCGAAGTGTTGCGACGCTTTCGTCAGGAGCGACAGATTCTGGCGAACCTGGAACATCCCAACATTGCGCGGATGCTGGATGGCGGGACGACGGAAGAAGGTTGGCCTTATGTTGTGATGGAATATATCGAAGGGCAGTCCATCACCCATTACTGCACCGCGCATCAGCTTTCGCTCAACGACCGCCTGCAACTTTTTCGCACCGTCTGCGACGCC